>JANLVW010000407.1:0-10307 GCA_031364205.1 Ferruginibacter sp. | reverse complement strand
TTTCTCTTGGAAAAAAAATAACACCCACTGCATATTTTGTAAATGCGGGTAAATGGATGCCTAGTTTCTTGCATTCACCAAAGAAAAATTCGTGCGGCATTTGTATCATTATTCCTGCACCATCCCCCGAATTATTTTCGCAACCGCACGCTCCTCTATGCTCCATATTTTCCAAAACCGTTAGTGCATCAGAAATATGCTGGTGAGCTTTTACCCCTTTGATATTAGCTACAAAACCGATACCACAAGCGTCGTGCTCAAAGCGAGGGTCGTAGAGACCTTCATTAATTATTGTATCAATATTTTGGAGCTTGTTCATTATATTTTTTATTCAACGTAAATAATAAAATAGCGCTTATACTAAATATCCAAACGCATTATCCCCACTTTTCAATTCTGTATAATTAATATGATAGTGTTTTAAATTTTTCAATAACACATCGTAATCCTTTTTTGTTTTCAATTCTATACCAACTAGTGCAGGTCCGGTTTCTTTGTTGTGTTTTTGAATGTATTCAAAACGGGTAATATCATCATTATCTCCTAATACATTATTTACAAACTCTTTTAAAGCTCCGGGCCTTTGTGCAAATCGAATAAGAAAATAATGTTTTAGCCCTTCGTATTGTAAACTGCGTTCTTTAATTTCCTGCATACGATCTATATCGTTATTACCACCGCCGATAACACAAACAATGTTTTTACTTTTTATTAATTCTGCATATTTATCTAATGCTGCTATACTTAGTACACCTGCAGGTTCTGCAACAATGGCATCTTCATTGTATAATTTTAAAATGGTAGAACATACTTTTCCCTCCTCTACTAAAAGCATATCATCCAACACATCTTGGCAAATAGAAAAGGTAATATCGCCTACCCGTTTTACTGCTGCACCATCTACAAAGCGTTCTATATTTTCTACTGTTACAGGATGGCCGGCTTTTAAAGCTTCGTACATACTGGGTGCACCTTTTGGCTCTACCCCAATAATTTTTGTAGCGGGAGAAAAAGTTTTAAAATAAGTACCAACACCTGCGCTGAGGCCACCACCGCCTACAGCCATAAAAATATAATCTGCCATTAAATTATGAGTAGAAAAAGTTGATGTTTTTGGAAAAAAGTTATCTGAAAAGTTGTCTTGAGATAATTCATTCAGTTGTTCAAAAATTTCAACGCCCACCGTTCCTTGCCCTTCTATTATTTTGTAATCATCAAATGGTGGAATAAAAGTCATCCTATTTTCTTCTGTGTATTTTTTTGCAGCAATGGCACAATCATCAAAGGTGTCGCCTACTAATTTTATTTCTATAAAATTTTCTCCAAACATTTTTGTCTGAGATATTTTTTGGTTAGGAGAAATAACCGGCATAAATACAACACCATTTGCCCCTAGCTTTTTACAACTGTATGCAAAGCCTTGCGCATGGTTGCCTGCGCTTGCACAAACAACACCTTGCTGCAGTTGCGCTGTTGTTAAACTACTCATCATATTATATGCGCCACGCAATTTGTAAGAACGTACTACTTGCAAATCTTCTCTTTTTAAAAATACATTGCACTGGTATTTTTTTGAAAGATTTAAATTAAACTGTAACGGCGTTTTATTAATAATATTTTTAAGTTGATAAGCCGCTTGTGTAAAATCAAATTGGTATGTAGTTACTATTTCTGACATTTTATTTAAATCAATATTTCCGATACTTTTAAGTTCAATTTTTAAATTATATAATTATGGATAATACAATCTATCCGTTATACTCTTTTCTTCCTATATAGTTTCTTAAAATTGACTATGGTTTATTTGTTCCAATTATTGGTTACTATTTAGCAACTATACCAATTTCCTGATTTTTTAAACATCTGTACTTATTGTTTTCATATTCGTCATTGCCTGTCTTAATTGTGCACCTACAATTTCTACCCGGTGAGTTCTCAAAGCATTATTTACTAGTATTAATTTTTTATTATCTACGCCGGTATCTTTTCCATCGTTAAAATTTTTTCCAATCACATCTGTATCAACTTTTTTCATAAAATCAGCCAATAATGGTTTGCACGCATGATCAAATAAATAGCAGCCATATTCTGCCGTATCAGAAATAACCCTATTCATTTCAAATAATTTTTTACGGGCAATTGTGTTTGCAATTAATGGCGTTTCATGTAATGATTCATAATAAGCAGACTCTTCTTTAATACCTGCTTCTACCATTGTCTCAAAAGCTAGTTCAACACCTGCTCTTATCATAGCAACAAATAACAAAGCATTGTCAAAAAATTCTTGCTCTGCAATTTTCATATCGCCCGCAGGTGTTTTTTCGAAAGCTGTTTCCCCAGTAGCTGCTCTCCATGATAATAAATTTTTATCGTCGTTGTCCCAATCCTCCATCATCGTTTTTGAAAAATGTCCACTCATAATATCATCCTGATGTTTTTGAAACAGTGGACGCAGTATAGTTTTTAATTCTTCCGATAATTCAAATGCCTTTATTTTAGCAGGATTCGATAATCTATCCATCATTGCTGTAATGCCTCCTTGCTTTAGTGCTTCTGTTATTACTTCTACACCATACTGCACCAATTTAGATGCATAAGATTTTTCAATTCCTTTCTCTACCATTTTATCAAAACAGAGTATAGAACCGGTTTGTAACATGCCGCACAAAATGGTTTGCTCACCCATCAAATCACTTTTTACTTCGGCCACGAAAGATGATTTTAAAACGCCTGCTCTATGCCCTCCGGTGCCTACTGCATAAGCTTTTGCTTGTTCTAATCCTTTCCCTTCGGGATCGTTTTCAGGATGCACTGCAATTAATGTAGGTACACCAAATCCTCGTTTGTATTCTTCTCGAACTTCTGTTCCAGGGCATTTTGGTGCCACCATTATTACTGTTAAATCTTTTCTTATTTGCATACCTTCTTCTACAATATTAAAGCCATGAGAGTAGGAGAGTGTTGCGCCTTTTTTCATTAATGGAATGATAGTATTTACAACTGCAGTGTGTTGTTTATCGGGTGTAAGATTTAGAACTACATCTGCACTTGGTATTAATGCTTCATAAGTTCCTACCACAAAATTATTGTCTGTTGCACTCTTCCATGATGCTCTTTTTTCGTCGATAGCTTCCTTGCGCAATGCATAAGAAATATCCATACCTGAATCTCTGAGATTTAGTCCTTGGTTTAACCCTTGTGCGCCACAACCAATAATGACCATTTTTTTTCCTTTCAACGCATTAACACCATTTGTAAATTCTTCGCCGTTCATAAACTCACATTTGCCAAGTTGGTTTAGTTGTTCTCTAAGCGGTAAGCTGTTGAAATAATTTGCCATTATCTATTTTTTTATTTTTTATTTTTATTTGTCCGCAGGTTCAGAAGAGGGCGGAGTTTTTTCCGGAGGATTTTAAAACGCTCCGAAAATTCTTTTAACGCTATTTCTCAGTTATGAAGAATTACATTGTAAAAACTTCATCTTGGTGGTTTAAATATTCATTCTCTATTAATTCGTCGCCCGGAGAAGATTCTTCATAAAACTTTAGTTTATCATGAAAGCCGCTGCTATCTTTTATGATAGCAATTCTTGCACTGCGAACAAATTCAATCAAACCATAAGGTTCCAATGCTTTTATTAATCCATCTGTTTCTTCTCTATGACCTGTGGTTTCAAAAACAGTATAATCTTTTCTAATCACAACTGCTCTTGCTCCGTATTGCCTCAGCAGTCTTTCTACTTTTACTTTTGCAGCTATTTCATCTGTTGGTACTTTATACAAAGCCATTTCTTGCCAAACTACTTCGTCTTCAGTATTGTAAAATGCTTTTAAAACATCTACTTGTTTTTCTATTTGAGTACACAGTTTTCTTACAACATCTTCTGTTTCGTTTATTACTATGGTAAAACGATGTACACTTTCTACCTCGGTTGGGGATGTGTTTAAACTATCTACATTTATTTTTCGTCTACTGAAAATAATAGCGATACGGTTTAGTAAACCAATTTGATTTTCTGTGTAAACGGTGATTGTGTATTCTGATTTGTTCATTGTTAATCATTTTATTTTACCGTCATTCAGAAACGGTTCTTACTATTTAATATTAACACCTTCTTGGTAAAAAATATTTTTCTACTTCAGTCTTATTTCGCTCACACTGCAACCCTGCGGCACCATGGGGAAAACATTATTTTCTTTTCCTACCATTACTTCCAATAGATAGGCCCCTTTATAATCTAACATTGTTTTGAGCGAATTTTTTAAATCATTTCTTTCACTTACTTTTTTTCCTTCTATGTTATATGCTGCTGCTACTTTCACAAAATCGGGGCTCTTAATATTTGTAAAAGAATATCTTTTATCCATAAATAATTCTTGCCATTGGCGCACCATTCCAAGAAACTGGTTGTTGAGAATAATTATTTTTACGTCTACATTGCTTTGCATAATAGTACCTAACTCTTGTATAGTCATTTGTATGCCGCCATCGCCAATAACAGCTATGACTACGCTTTTTGGCGCACCAAATTTTGCACCAATAGCAGCCGGCAAAGCGTAACCCATTGTGCCCAAACCACCACTTGTAATATTACTTTTACTCTGGTTATATTTTGCATAGCGACAAGTAACCATTTGGTGTTGCCCTACATCTGTTACAATTACTGCATTGCCTTCTGTTAATTCATTCAAAGTTTTTATTACCTCGCCCATCGTTAGTTCATCACTCGTTGGATTTAGTTCAGGAGTTATACATTGCAGTTCTTCTTGCTTTGTATAATCGGTAAATTGTTGCAACCAAGCTGTATGTTTTCTTTTATTGATTAATGCGGTGAGCAAGGGTAATGTTTCTTTACAATCTCCCCAAACTGCGACAGTTGTTTTTACATTTTTATCAATTTCGGAAGGATCAATATCCAGGTGAACAACTTTTGCTTGCTTGGCATATTTATCTAAACGACCGGTAACTCTGTCATCAAAACGCATACCCACAGCAATTAACACATCGCACTCGTTGGTTAAAACATTTGGCCCATAATTTCCGTGCATACCCAGCATACCCACGCCAAGCTTATGTTCTGACGGTATTGCACTCATACCCATAATTGTCCAGGCTGCCGGTAAATTTCCTTTCTCTATAAACGCTATAAATTCTTTTTCAGCTTTTCCAAGAATTACACCCTGCCCAAAAATTACAAATGGTTTTTTTGCTTCGTTAATTAGTTTTGCTGCAGCAACAATGTATTCGTTTCTTACAATTGGCTTTGGCCGGTAACTGCGAATATGTGTACATTTTGTATAGCCTGCATAATCGAATATTTGCAATTGTGCATTCTTTGTAATGTCTATCAATACAGGTCCGGGGCGGCCACTACCTGCAATGTAAAAAGCTTTTGCAAGCACCGATGGTATTTCTGTAGCATCTGTAATTTGATAATTCCATTTTGTAACAGGCGTTGTAATATTTATAATATCCGTTTCTTGAAACGCATCTGTGCCTAGCAAATGAGCAAACACTTGTCCTGTTATACAAACGAGTGGCGTACTGTCTATCATAGCATCTGCAAGGCCTGTAACTAAGTTTGTTGCACCGGGGCCACTAGTTGCAAATACAATTCCTGTTTTTCCACTTGCCCTTGCAAACCCTTGTGCAGCATGAATTGCACCTTGCTCATGGCGCACCAATATGTGGTTTAATTTTTCTTCGTAATCATACAATGCATCGTATATAGGCATAATTGCACCACCAGGATAACCAAAAATAATGTTTGCATCTTCTTCAATTAATGCTTCGAGCAGTGCAACAGAACCGGAGGCAGCCACAGCCCTTCTGCCCATCGAAGACAGGGTTGGTAGAGCACTTTGCTCTTTAGATTTTTCTTTTTTATCTTGTAATGTTTGCATTTCTATTTATTTAAACGCACTTTAATATTTTTGAAATCGACAAACTCAACTTCTTATTTTTCTAATCATCAAATCATAAGGAACTGAGGTTGCCCTTCGATTAATTTAGGGCGCTTCATCCGTCACACACCCTTCACTCGCATCTTTTACACACATTGCATATTTATACAATAAACCTTTGGTAACTTTTAACAAAGGCTGTTGCCATTTTTTTCTACGCTCTTCAATTATGTTGTCGCTTACCTTTAATGTCATTGCTTTAGTAGGCACGTCAATTTCTATTATATCTTCGTCTTCTACCAGAGCAATAAGCCCACCATTAAAGGCTTCCGGTGTTATGTGTCCCACAACAAAACCATGGCTACCACCGCTAAATCTTCCATCAGTAATTAATGCCACATCTTTTGCTAAACCTGCGCCCGTAATAGCCGAAGTTGGTTTTAGCATTTCAGGCATACCCGGTGCACCTTTCGGGCCTTCGTATCTTATTACTACCACATCTCCTTTTTTCACTCTACCGCTCGCAATTCCTGCTACCAAATCTTTCTCCCCGTTAAAAACTCTTGCAGGGCCTTCAAAACGCTCTCCTTCTTTGCCACTTATTTTTGCAACGCTTCCTTTCTCTGCAAGGTTGCCATACAATATTTGTAAATGCCCTGTTGCTTTTAACGGTGTTTCTAATGGGTAAATAATTTTTTGTGTTTCGAAATTTATTGGCGTTACATCTTGCAAATTCTCTGCTACCGTTTTTCCCGTAACAGTCATACAATCGCCATGCAACATTCCTACTTCTAACAAATATTTCATCACAGCAGGTAGACCACCATGGGTGTGTAACTCTTGCATCAAAAATTTGCCACTCGGTTTAAAGTCAGCAAGCACGGGTGTTTTATCGCTTATACGTTGAAAATCGTTTTGTGTTATTACAATATCTACACTTTTTGCCATTGCTATTAAATGCAATACCGCATTTGTGCTACCCCCAAAAATCATGATGAGTGTTATTGCATTTTCAAATGCTTTTTTCGTCATAATATCTTTTGGCTTGATATCTTTTTCTAGCAATATTTTTATGGTTTCGCCTGCATGTAGGCATTCATTTTTTTTGTCTTCACTTAGTGCAGGGTTGCTAGATGAAAAAGGCAAACTCATTCCTAAAGCTTCTATTGCACTTGCCATTGTATTTGCTGTGTACATGCCGCCACATGCGCCTGCACCCGGACAACTGTGTTTTATAACTTCTTTGAAATCTTCGGGAGTTATAGTACCTGCCAACTTTTGCCCCAATGCTTCAAATGCCGAGATTATATTTAGCTCTTCGCCTTTGTGATACCCTGCTTCAATGGTACCACCATAAACCATTATCGAAGGCCGATTTAATCTGCCCATTGCCATAATTGAACCCGGCATATTTTTATCGCAACCAGGTAAGGTAATTAATCCATCGTAATAAAAACCACCACAAACAGCTTCAATACTATCTGCAATTAAATCTCTGCTCACAAGGCTGTAACGCATGCCATCAGTACCATTGCTAATGCCATCACTAATGCCGATAGTATTAAAAATTAATCCAACCATATTTTCTTTCCACACACCTTGCTTAACAATTTTTGCAAGGTCATTTAAATGCATGTTGCAAGTGTTGCCATCGTAACCCATACTCGCAATTCCTACTTGTGGTTTCTTTAAATCATCTTCTGAAAGCCCTATGCCATAAAACATAGCTTGCGCAGCAGGTTGAGTTTCGTCTTGCGTTAGTGTTTTGCTGTATCTATTTAATTCACTCATCTTTCTGTTTTACCCTCGGTAAAATTTTATTGTTTTTTTATGCATTTATTCATATCCAGACTTCGGTAGCGATGCTCCATTCAAAAGTTGTATTTCAATATATCTTTTACCAGCGTGATTTGTTTGAATCTCTAGGTCGTAAAGTTTCACAAAGAAGAAATCATTATTCCGTTCGCACTTTTTTTTCTGTTGTATTTTTTACCCTAGCAAAAAAGATCGTTTTTTTATTCGTTGTGTTACTTTGTTATTTTTAACCTTCGTAATTCATAAAGCATCGACCAAACTTTTTTTCGGTTCAAGATCAAATTCCAATACCCTGTTTTTATATGCTAATTGTATTCTTCTACTTACAGATGTATTAAATGGAATTTTAAAACTTTCACCATCTAAACTTTCCCACCCAATTGTTTCTGCTGCTGTACCGCAATAGAATACAGCATCTGCAGCCTTTAGTTCTTCTAAAGTAATATTTTTTTCTTCGACGTCTATCCCAAGTTCATGGCATATTTCTATTACTGTTGCCCTTGTAATTCCAGTAAGAATATTACCGGGGGCAGGCGTAAATAATTTTCCATCTTTCTCGTAAAATAAATTTGCACCCGGTCCTTCCGCTACAAATCCATTCATGTCAGTAAGTAGTGCTTCGTCGTAGCCGTTGTCTTTTGCCTCCTGGCAAGCCATAATTGAGTTTACATAATGACCCCCAATTTTTGCATGTATTTTGAAGCCTTTTGGATTTGGTCTTTGAAAAGTGGATAGTCCGACTCTTAATAATTTATCACCAAGATATGCCCCCCATTCCCAAGCGGCTAAAAGGATATTTGAGGCATGTGCTTTTTGCAAACTCATATTGGGCGGACAAAAAACCAATGGTCGTATATAAGCGTCCTTTAAATTATTTTTTTCTAAAAGCTCGTAAGTTGCTTTTATCAATTCTTCATTTGTCCAGGTATACGGTATTCCCACTGCTTCGCAGGATATTCTAAGCCTATTATAATGCTCTTCTGCCTTAAAAACTTTCGTTCCATTTACTGTTTTATAAGATCGAATGCCTTCAAAGGCTGAGTATCCGTAATGCAGGCTTTGGCTATATAAATTCATTTTTGAATCTGCAGCTTTTACAAATTCACCGTCTAAAAAAATAATAGTTTCTTCGTTGTAATACATTTTTTCTTTTCTTTTAGTATTAATGTTTTTAAATCTGTTTTTTTAAATCACTGTACTTTTTCTCAATGCGATATTTTCTCTATTCATCCCTTCATCAATATTTTTGTTAATAAAGTCTACAATAAATCCACCAACAGTAGAAGTAAAATAAAAATCTATTGGCTCAATATCTTTTGTAACTATTTTATTTTCTAAAGTCCACTTTACTCCAGCCTTTACAACTGCCCCTTCTTCCACCATACCAAGGTGATCAAGTAACATTGCGGCAGATAATATGGAGCCAATAGGGTTTGCGATATCTTTCCCGGCAGCTTGTGGGTACGAGCCATGAATAGGTTCAAATAGTGCTGTTTTAAAACCAAGGGAAGAGGAGGGGAGTAATCCTAATGATCCATTTATTACACTTGCCTCATCGCTTATAATGTCACCAAACATATTTTCTGTGAGTATTACATCAAATTGTTTTGGGTTCAGAATTATTTGCATGGCTGCATTGTCTACAAATAAAAAATCTACTGAAACATCTGGGTATTCTGTTGCAATTTCCTGTACCACTTTTCTCCATAGGCGGGATGTCTCCAACACATTTGCTTTGTCTACCAATGTTAGTTTTTTTCTTCTTTGTTGTGCTGCTTTAAATGCAAGATGTGTAATGCGTTCTATTTCTTCTTTGGTATAGAGGCATTCATCCGAAGCTATCGTTCCTTCTGCGTTTGTATGTTTTTTACCAAAATAGATACCGCCCGTTAGCTCTCTGTAAATCACAAAATCAACCCCATCTATAATATTTGCTTTAAGCGGAGATAGCGCATGCAAACCAGCATGTGAACTTACTGGTCGAATATTTGCATAAAGTTGAAGTGCTTTCCTTAATGCGAGCAATCCCTGTTCGGGTCTTACTTTTGCCGTTGGGTCATTATCATATTTTGGAAGCCCAATTGCACCGAATAAAATTGCATCGCTGTTTAAACAAACATCAATCGTTGCCTGAGGAAGCGGCACTCCTGTTTTATCGATAGCATCTGCACCAATGAGCGCCTCCGTAAAAATAAATTGATGGTTAAATTGTTCGGCTATAGCTTTCAATACCTTTATTGATTGTGCTGTTACTTCGGGGCCGATGCCATCACCATTTAGTATCGTAATATTTTTGATCATCTTTTTTTAATTAAGAAATTGTTTCTCGAATTGCTCTATGTCATTTTTTATGTCTAATAAATAATCTATATCATCATAGCCGTTGAGCAAGCACTGTTTCTTATAGCCATTTATTTCAAAATATTCCCTTTCGTTTGTTGCATTGTTGGTAATGGTTTGTGTAGGTAAATTAATAGTTACTGTTGCGTCATTGCTTTGTGCAAATATTTTTTGCAAAAACGTATCTGTTACTATTACAGGGAGAATGCCATTATTTAATGCGTTATTCTTAAAAATATCTGCAAAAAA
>JANLVW010000649.1:0-3917 GCA_031364205.1 Ferruginibacter sp. | reverse complement strand
AGAAGTACAATAAAACTGGTGCAAACTCCCCAAGCTTTTCATAGTAAAATATTGCTACCTTCTTTTTTCGGAATAGATTATAAAGATAAATTTACTGATGAGGCCTCCGTTGTCGAAGCCTTTGGATTAAAAGTCTCTTTAGTAGAGGGAGAAGAAGAGAATATAAAAATAACAAAAACTACAGATCTTTTAATTGCACAAGCAATTTTAAGCAGCAGAGAAAATTAAAATTATTTTTTAAAAAATTTTATCAGTTTAGGTAGACGATTGTATTTGATAGAAAAATATTTTTGATTTAAAGGAGTCATTGACTGATAAAAATCTGCAATTCCTTTTATATCAGAACCTTCGAAATCAAATATTAAATTGCTTTCAGAAAATTCCTTTATTATTGAATTATATAAAAAATGATTTGCACTTAATTTTCTTCCTTTTAGGGTTACAGAAGGTGATATATTATAAATTCTTTTTTCATCTCTTAATAAAATAATTCCGGCGTATATTTCTCCCTTTATACTTGCAGTTCTTAATACAATATTGTTTTTTTTAATTAACTCATTACAATTTTTGCTTAGTGCATCGTAGTCCTTTTGTTTTACTGACAAAAATCTTGAACCATAAAGTTTTTTAAAGAGATCAACTAATGGTTCCACTATGCTTAATTTCTCATAATCAAATGAATATTTTTTTGCCTTCTTTACATTTTTAATAAAAACATTACTAAAATTTGACGCAATTTCTAAGTAAGATTTATTAAGTGGGAGTATAAAGTTATTTAATGCTTTAATTTGCAAGTTTGGAACATTTACAAATTCATTTGCATAATTTAAATTTATTTCTGCAAATTTAAAATGTTTTAAAATCTCGGCTAAAAACAAGTTTATTATTTTTTGATCTATGGATTTCTTAAAAAAAATACCCCCCTGTTGTAAAAATGCCGGTTGATATAAATAAGAGATGCCATATTTATTTCGGAATGTAATAGGCATTATGGCCTGATAATCATCTAAAATCAAAGCATCCCATTGACAAGAGGTACAATTATCTAAATAAAAGGAATGCACATAAATTAAAGAATTGAGCGAATTTAAAATGCACTCATCCCATTTACTTTTATCAATTTCACTATGCTTTAAATATTTTATTATCACGTTTATAAACTTGGTTGCGAAAATATTTTACTTAAACTTAGCTGCTGTATGTCAATGTTGAAAGAAATATTTTTCACAAATCTTTTTTCTGTAATGGTTGATTTAAAATAGTCGCTGTAAACTTTGCTGTAAACAAATGGTAAATAAACGTTCAGCACATCTTTAAACAATGATATTTGCAATCCTGCATCGTACAAAAAACGGCCTGTACTGTTGTTTTTTTGCCATGCTTCTGCATAAGTTCCAAAATCAAAAAATAGTTTTACCGGTATTTTTATCGGCAACAACTCCAGCGGATTTATATTTTTAGGAATAGATGTTGTAAGATTTATTGCTCCAAGCCAATTGTCTGTTTTACCTATTTTACTACTCAATAAATCTGTACGAACTTTAAAAAAGCCATCACGGTTCATTATCTGCTGACTTGCAAAACCATCAAATTCATTTCTTCCAACAAAATAATTACTGTAACTGTAATCTTCAAAACCCTTGGGTCCGCTCATGTTTAAATGATAAATATCTGTTCTAAACTGGTTGGTAAAACTTTTATTAACTGTGTAAATAAATTTGCCTGCAAACAACCGAACGTTTAAACCACCTTTATGGCTATAATTGAAAAAATAATTTCCGGTCAAATTAAGTCTTACAAAACCATCACCCTGTTCACCCTGTATTACTGCATTGTAAGGATAAAGTACCCTGTTGTTTTCTAAACTAAATTGCAACTGGTTCAAATAACGTTGTTGTTTCGGATAAGTAATTACATCAATGTTATTTACAATATCCCTTTTAAATAATACACTTGCTTCGTTTATAAGAAATATTTTAAACTGTACAAATTTTTTTACCTGGCTGCGGGAATTTTTATTTGTGAACAGATATTTTAAAGAGGGTGTAAGTTTAGAGAACTCTAAAGGGTTTTTTGTATTTGTGGAATCTGTAAAAGAGCCACCCGTAAATTTTGCTCCGCTTAAAGAGAGTGTTAACTTATCTCCATAAGCTGAAGGCAACCAAAAATATTCCAGCCTGCCAATACCATTTAGCTTTTTTGTACCTGTTGCAAATAATGGGGTTACTATAAATTGAAAATTACTGGGAGGTAAATTGTAGTTATGAACAATTGCGCCAATCATAAATTTATCGTAATAATTGTAGCCCAAAGCAGGCGCCACAGATATGTAATGATATTTAGCTGTTTCTTTTAAATTAAAAAAATCGGTCAGCTTAATTTGTTTTTTTTGAGCCATTTCTAATTCTCCTTTTTTATTTAAAAGTTCAAACAATTTTTCAAGAGATTTACCGGAAACTTCCTCTGCAACTGTCTGAAAATCTGTCGGAGTTGGATGTTTGAATTTCCATTTTTCATAGTATGCACGCATGATATTATTAAAAGTTTCGATCCCCAATTCCGTTTCCATTTTCTTTAGCCAAAGTGTAGTTTTTGTGTATGCTATCAGGTTATAGTTTAATGCTGAAAATTTTTCCGAAATGGTATTTATAGGTTGATCTTTTTTTAATTTAATAAATGTTTGTAACAAATTATTTTCAGGATATTTAGTTATTTTTTTACTAATAAAATTATTATTGACTTTGCGGTTGTTGATTCTTGTTGCAAATGCTCCATCAAATTTTTGATCATAAAAACTGTTCATCCCCTCATCCATCCATGGATATTGTCTTTCATTTGTAGCAAGTATACCGCAAAACCAATTATGACCTACTTCATGGTTTATAACTGATTCCAATGTAGCCTCTGAATTGCCGGCAGTTAATAATGTAATGGTTGGATATTCCATTCCACCGCTTGTTGGCGAGGCATTATCAACAACACTTACATCATTATAAGGATACTCGCCTAGCCATTGACTTTTTGATACTATCGCTTTTTTTATAAATGATAAACTGTTTACCCATAACAATTGATTGGATGATAGAAAGTAGGCAAAAATATTTATTACTTTGCCTGAAGAAAGCATTAAGGTATCTTCTTTTACCAGAAATGTTTTATCAGCAAACCATGCAAAATCGTGCACGTTATTTTGTAAATATTTTAAAGTTTTAAATGATGATGAAGAATTAAGTACGATAACCTTTTTTAAATCTTTTTTATCTGGTTTTAAAATAATGGAATTACTCTTTTTTTTAAGCCATAATTTTTCATCTTCATTCTGAAGGTCACCAGTTGCGGCTACAATATAATTTTTGGGAACAGTTATTTCAATTTCAAAATTTCCAAACTCGCTGTAAAATTCTCCTTGGTCTAAATAGGGCATTTCGTGCCAACCATTTTTATCATAGACCGCGGGTTTTGGATACCATTGTGTTAACTGATATGACTGTCCGATATGACCACCTCTTGAAAAATTATAAGGTAATTTTACATGGAAAGGGGTTTCTATTTTAATCATCTTACCGGGTATTAAAGGCTGTGGCAGCAATAGTTTTATAATATCCTGATGCTGCGGATGATCTTCTGTTGATGCATTTATTTTATCAACTTTGAAATTTAATTTATTTATATATCCTTTTTTATTTTCAGGAGAAAAATAAAAGTCGGTTCGACCATTTACAAGCAGCTGGTCACTAAATGCAGTTCGGTCATTTTTAAATGCATTTTGCCAAAGATGTATCCAAATAAAAGTTAGTGTATCAGGAGAATTATTGTAATAATCAATTTGCTCAAAACCTGTAATGCTGTTATCTAGATCATTTAAAGTTACTGAGATTTTAAAGTCGTTTTTTTGCTGCCAGTATGTTTGCTGGGAA
>JANLVW010000632.1:0-5757 GCA_031364205.1 Ferruginibacter sp. | reverse complement strand
GTTGTATTTTGATCGTTGCAGGCTGTAAAAATTGTTGCTATTGCTGCAACAAAGAATAGTTTTTTCATGTTGAATTTTTTAGTGTTTGAAATGGTTTAGCAATAATAATGCTAAACTATTAAATGACTTAGATTTTGCCCAAAGATAAAACTGATTTATACAGATATTTTCAGCTTACTTCTTCCTAAAAAACAACCTTACAGGCACACCTGCAAAATCAAAATTCTCCCGCAGTTTGTTTTCAAGATAATTTTGATATGGCAGTTTTACATCATCAGGATAATTACAGAAAAAAGCAAAAGTTGGCGCAAAAGTTGGCAACTGAGTAACGTATTTTATTTTAACCGCATTGCCACGCACTACAGGTGGATGAAACTGTTCAATTGCTTTCAACATTACTTCGTTCAATTTACTGGTTGCTACTTTACGTTGACGGTTTTCAAAAACCATTAAAGCTGCTTCTATGCTTTTTAGCAAGCGTTGCTTTTCTGTAACGGAAATAAACAATATCGGAACATCAGAGAATGGTGCTAATCTTTGTTTTAATTCTTTTTCGTAATCTCTGGCAGTGTTGGTTTCTTTTTCAACAAGATCCCATTTGTTTACCAACATAACAATGCCTTTTCCTTTTTTTACTGCCATGGCAAATATGGATAAATCCTGTGCAGTTATTCCCTTCTCTGCGTCAATCATTATCATACATACATTGGCTTCGTCCATTGCCTTAATGGCTCTTATAACGGAGTAAAATTCAATGTCTTCATTCACTTTATTTTTACGGCGAATACCGGCCGTATCAATCAACACAAATTCTTTGTTGAACATGTTGTAATGCGTATGAATAGTATCTCTTGTTGTTCCGGCAATGTCACTCACAATAGTACGCTCCTGCCCTATCAATGCATTTAATAAACTTGATTTTCCTACATTGGGCTGACCAATAATCGCAAACTTCGGAATCTCTTCTTCGCCTGTAACACTGTCGCTTTCGGCGGGCATCAATGCTACAATTGCATCCAACAATTCGCCTGTGCCGCTGCCGCTGATTGAAGAAAGAAAAAAACTATGCTCAAAACCTAAGCTGTAAAATTCACTGGCCTCCATCATTCTTGTGTGGTTATCAACTTTATTTACAACCAAAAAAATAGGCTTTGTGCTTCTTCGTAAAAGATCTGCCATGCTTTCATCTAAGTTGGTAATGCCGGCTGCAGCATCAACCATAAAAATTATTACATTGGCTTCGTCAATAGCTATATGAACCTGCTTGCGTATTTCTCGTTCAAAAACATCATCACTTCCCACTACAAAACCTCCTGTATCTATTACATTAAATGTACGACCAATCCATTCTGCTACACCATACTGACGGTCTCTAGTAACGCCGCTCACATCATCCACAATGGCTTTGCGTTGCTCAAGCATTCGGTTGAAAAAAGTACTTTTCCCTACATTTGGGCGACCTGTTATTGCTACTGTAAAACTCATTTTAATTATGATTTTTAAACTACGTGTTACGAACACTCATTCATTATTATACTTATTCTATTAATTAGGCAGTTAGGAATTGCTACAACAAATAAATTTGTCATTCGTAATTTTTCTAGTACCCATATTCTTTCAGGTACAGCTCATTGTCTCTCCACTTCGGTCGCACTTTTACATACAACTCTAAAAATACTTTGTTATCTATAAATGCTTCAATATCCTGACGTGCTGCAGTACCCAATTTTTTTATCATGCTACCGCCATCTCCCAGGATAATACCTTTTTGGGTTTCCCGCTGCACTATTATTTCTGCACGAATTTTTGTGAGGGTTGTTTTTTCTTTGTATTCCTGCACTACAACTGCTGTGTGATAAGGTAACTCTTCATGGTACATTTCAAATATCTTTTCTCTTATTAATTCACCAACAAAAAACTTTACGGGCATATCACTTATATCATCCCCTTCGTAAAAAGGATGACCTTCAGGTAAATATGAAAGTACTCTTTGCAAAAGCACGTCAATTCCATTCTTTTTAAGCGCAGAAATTAAAACTACTTCTTTACAATATGGTTGCTCAGCAAAAAAAATTTTTACGTTTTCTAATTTCTCCGGATCCTTTACTGAATCTGTCTTATTTAAAACGACGATTACCGGAGCTTTTAATTTAAGTTTTTGAAAAATATCGTGGCTTTCAGCCGGATCTTCTCCGGCATCTGCCATTAGCAAAGCAACATCTGCATCTTCCAAACTTCCTTTTACCGCCTGCATCATTTTTTCGTGCAGTTTATACTTAGGATTAATTATTCCCGGTGTGTCAGAAAAAATTATCTGATAATCATCTGTTGATAAAATTGCCTTAATACGATGACGGGTTGTTTGGACTTTATGAGAAACGATGGCCATCTTTTCGCCCATAAAAGCATTTAACAAAGTGCTTTTACCTGCATTTGGTTTGCCGAAAATATTTACGAACCCTGTTTTCATTATTTTGTGGTTTTAAAAGAAACGATTACCACAAACAAGCAAATGAGATGGAGGAGGTAATCAATTACTTAATGATTATATCAAGTAAAATAAAATGACTCAACACTTGTCGAGTCATTATTGGTTGCGAAGACCGGGATCGAACCAGTGACCTTCGGGTTATGAGCCCGACGAGCTACCGCTGCTCTACTTCGCCCTGCAAATATAGGGAGTTTGGCTTCACCGTCCTAATAAAAGGAAAGATTAACTGAAGCTATTTATTTAAAACCGACACAACCACCATATAAAATCAGCAAAAAAATTGTACATTAATAAAGCTAAAAAACCAAAAAATGAAAGCTATGCAGTTGCTTAATTGTATAAATATTGTCTTTTCTATTTTTTCCTGCAAATAAACTGTAAAAGAATAAAAAGATAAAGTGTACAATTGGCATTTACAATGGTATGTTGACCACAGCAGTGTAACCACAGCCATACTCGACAAAAAAGAAGAAATGAATTTACTTTTGTTTAATGACAGTAAATGGCCGGAGAAAACCAGGGCTAAAGAAATTTTAGACAGCCTTTATAAAAAGAAAAAAATACAACCCTTGTTATTAGTAGCAATGAGTGGACAGCAGAGCGATTATGGATTGAAGGAATGTGATGAGAAAGAAGCAAAGAATTATAAAATACAATTAATTTGTTCTAGTTGAATTATATCCATCTGAAAAAAGAAACCCATTATAAGGAAATTTAATACCGTAATAATTTACGGATTTGATACTTCTGCATTATGCAGTTTTGATATTGAGTGGAAAAATGATAAAAAGAGTTGGATTACAGAAATGTATAAGCCGAAATTTGCAAAAGCTCCAAACGACAATTCTATTTTACAAACAATTGAAGGGTTAAGAAAAAATCAAATTTAAAACTATGGATTGCTGGAGATCAAGCTGATTCGCTCAGCATATCTTTTAAGGAAATGGATATTAAGAAAATTATATCAGAATGCACATTGATTTCGAAAAATAATGCAGGAGATGATTCTAATTTTACAATATTTTTATTATGGGCTTTTCCAAAATAATTTTATTGAACCCTGCCAATACTGCTGGCTCCACTGGTTTGTTTAAATTTTAGTTCCGCTGAGCCTTTGTAATAAACATTGCTTGCCCCTCTTGCATTTGCGGCCATATCGTTTGTTACGGTAATATTTACATCGCTTGCACCAGTTGCCTTAACGTTGCAATTTTCTGCAATCAATTCGTACGCTTTCACATCGCTTGCACCACTACTTTCAATATATATATTTTTTACACTACCGCTAATTTTTGCTTCGCTGCCACCACTCAGTTTAACATTAAGATCTGTAACTTTTACCTGACCTTTTAGTTCACTTGCACCACTCAGTTGTATATTGAGAGTAGGATGTTCTAAAACGCCGGCAATAAGGATAATTGATGCACCGCTTGCCTGTAGCTGTTCAAGTTTTTTATAACCAACATATACATTTATTTTAAAATTTTTACCATAGCGTATTTTATTTCCTTCGTAAAAAATATGCAGTACAGCATCTATAATTTTGGTTTTTATTCCTTCCCTATACATATCTTCAGATGCGCTCACGGCTAATAGCTCATTCTCTGCCCGGCTTAAAAAAACATGAATACCTGATGATACTTTTACACCGGTAAAACTGCCTGATATTTCCCTCATTACAGCATCGGGATCTACAACAAACTGTTTTTGAGCATGAGCATTTAAACCAACAAAAAGAACAAACAATGTTATAAAATATTTTCTATATGCTTTTTCCATTTCTTTTATTTCATTACAACTTTTTTATTTACGTTTTACAAAATGATTTTGTTACAAAAATTTTTTTTTATTTTTTCTTGTTTACTTTTGTTACAAGATCTTATTATTAACGACTGAATTTCCGGGGTGCTTCTAAATTTTTGAGGCTGAGATGATACCCGTTTAACCTGCCCAGGATAATGCCTGCGAAGGGAGTAAAAATATTTAACAGTACCGGCACTTTCCTGCCCCGCGTTGTTCAGCACAAATTTATTTTATGAAACGTTTATTACTTTGCTTATGCATTTTGTGCTTACTAAAAAATTTATCTGCACAAAAGAAAAAAAACTTTAACGACACTAGTTTTTTACAACCTGTTGAGGTGAGCTCCGTAAAAGCTCAGGAAAAAAATCCTTTTGCCAAAACCAATATCAGTAAGGAAGAAATTAAGAAATTAAATATTGGTCAAGACCTTCCTTTTATTTTAAATAATACGCCTTCCGTGGTTGTAAATTCTGATGCGGGCACAGGCATTGGTTATACAGGCATTCGCATTCGTGGTACAGATGCTACGAGAATTAATGTAACACTTAATGGCATTCCTTACAATGATGCAGAAAGTCTAGGAACCTATTTTGTTGATATTCCAGATATTGCTTCATCAGCCGGAAGTATACAGGTACAAAGAGGTGTTGGAACTTCAGCTAATGGTGCAGGTTCTTTTGGAGGTAGCATAAACGTAAGCACAAATGAATTAAACAAAGAAAAACACCTTGAACTAAACAGCACAGCAGGCTCTTACGAAAGTTTTAAAAATACCTTGTTATTTAACAGTGGCATAATGGGGAAACATTTTACAGTAGATGCAAGAATGAGCAATATCAGATCGCAGGGTTACATAGAAAGAGCGAGTGCAAGGTTACAATCTTACTATTTAAGTACGGCTTATTTAACTAATAAAAGTTCTTTACGCTTAAATGTTTTTACCGGAAAAGAGAGAACCTACCAGGCTTATTTTGGTGTGAATCAAACTGCCCTTGATACCAATAGAAGATTCAACAGTGCAGGCACTGATAAGCCAGGTGCACCATATAAAAACGAAGTAGACGACTACAGACAAACGCATTATCAGCTGTTTTATAATCACCAGTTTAATAAATACTTAAAATCCAACATTGCAATATTTTTTACAAAAGGCAAAGGATATTATGAGCAATACAAGGCAGATGCAAAATTATCAGACTACAATTTGCCAGATTATGGCACTATAAAAAAAACAGACTTAATCAGGCGCCTTTGGCTTGATAATAATTTTTATGGTTCAATATTTTCTTTACAATACGATAAAAACAAAACGCAGGTAATTGTTGGTGGTGGATATAATAGGTACGAAGGAGACCATTATGGTGAAATTATTTGGGCAAAAGAGCAAGCTGCTATCCCTCAAAACTATCGTTGGTATGATAATGCTGCTAAAAAATACGATTTTTCCACATATGCAAAATGGA
>JANLVW010000599.1:0-1930 GCA_031364205.1 Ferruginibacter sp. | reverse complement strand
TCGTGAAATATAAATCCTGCATAAGCAATATTTAAACCTTCCAATTGTTGTAATTGTTTTTTGGAAGTTATTCCACAAACTTTAATATTCATCATAGGTCTATATTTTTTGCAAAGGTATTAAAAGCCATGGCAGGATCGTTTTCTTTCATGAAAGTTTCCCCAATTAAAAACCCTTTAAAACCCGCCTCC
Organism: Ferruginibacter sp.; assembly: GCA_031364205.1. Taxonomy (GTDB): domain Bacteria; phylum Bacteroidota; class Bacteroidia; order Chitinophagales; family Chitinophagaceae; genus Ferruginibacter. The sequence continues at coordinate 1,739 of JANLVW010000599.1, read as the reverse complement.
ATAAATATTTTTATCATAGCAGGATCACTAATTCCACTTTCAGCTATCTTTATTTTATTAGTTGGTATCTTTTTAGCCATTTCTAAAGACGCATTTACATCAACTTTAAAATCTTTAAGGTTACGATTATTTACGCCCACTAAAATGGTTTCATCACAAATATGCTCAAGTTCAGTCGCATCATGCAGTTCCAATAAAACCTCTAAACCGAGCGAAACTGCAAATACAGCAAGTCTTTTAACTTCATCAACAGAAAGGCATGCAGCAATCAATAAAATCACATCAGCGCCCATTGCTTTTGCTTCAATAATCTGATATTCATCAATGATAAAATCTTTTCTAATAATCGGGATTTGATTAACTCTTGCTGCGATTAAATCTTCGGTACTGCCACCAAAAAAATTATTATCAGTAAGCACAGATAAGCAGGCTGCACCTGCAATTGTATAACCCTTGGTTACAGCAACAACATCTGCAAATTCATTTATAAAACCCTTACTTGGCGATTTTCTTTTAAACTCCGCAATAATACCGGTCGAAGTATTTTGATTTAATTTTACAATTAAGGAATAACACGTACGGTTAAAATTTTCAGCATTTTTTAAATCTGCCTCAGGCACGAGCAGTTTTCTTTTTGCAACTTCTATTTTTTTATGTTCAATTATTGTTTCTAAAATATTCATATTAAGCAATAATTTTTTTGAGTGATGAATAGGCTTTTCCACTTTCAAGACTTTCAACAGCCATATTCATACAGGTTTCATAATCTTCATATTTTTCCGTTGTATGAAGTGCTATTGCTGCATTGGCAAGTACTACCGCATTTTGTGCCCACGTTCCTTCACCTTTTAATACTCTTGTAAATATTGCGGCTGCATCTTCCGGTGAATTACCTCCGGAAATATCTTGAGGAGAAACAATTCTTTTGCCGAGATAATAAGCAGTGTATATTTTCTCTCCCTTTTCATCAATTACTTTGGTATCTGCAGTTAAACTAATTTCATCATATCCATCAAGACTGTTTACAATGGAAAACTTTGAATTACCCTTTTGTAATAAATAATTATACATTCTTGCAAGCTCTGCATTGTACACACCAAGCACCCGAAACTGAGGATTAGCAGGATTTACAAGCGGTCCCATCATATTAAATAAAGTACGCACCCCCATTTGTTTGCGGATATGACTTACTGCTTTTAATGCCGGATGAAAAACGGGTGCATGTAAAAATGTAATGTTTGCCTCATCGAGTTCTTTACTCAATAAATCGTTTTCTTTTTTAAAACGATATCCAAGTTGCTCCATAACATTTGATGAACCTGTAATTGAAGTAGAGGCATAGTTACCATGCTTTGCAACTTTATTTCCTGTACCTGCCACCACAAAACTTGCAAGGGTCGATATATTAAATGTATTTTTTCCATCTCCGCCTGTACCCACAATATCTATGACTTCAGCATCAAATTTTACAGGTAATGCCATTTCCATCAGTGAATCCCTAAAACCCTGTAACTCAGCAATGGTTATGGATCGCATTAAAAAAACGGTAATAAAAGAGGCAATTTCCGCATCGGTGTATATGCCTTTGCCGATGTTGCTCATTACTTCCTGTGCCTGCTCTGAAGTAAGGCTTTTGTATTCAAAAAGATTATTTAGTATTTTTTTCATTTTTCTACCGCAAAAGCGCTAAGACGCATTTACATTTTTAATTTTTTTTAAAACACTTTAATTCCGTTTTG
>JANLVW010000583.1:0-1108 GCA_031364205.1 Ferruginibacter sp. | reverse complement strand
TTACAGGACTAAATTATCTCTATAAATAAATTGAAATATTTTAAACAAAAGGCTGCCTGGTAATTAGGCAGCCTCTTTTATTTTATTAAAAAATAGCTTTTCCCTCAAACAGGTTCTACAAATGCTGCGGATTCAAGCCGTATTATATTTATTTTGAGATCTTTTAATTGTGGCAAAAGTAAAGATGACAATACATCTCTTGTTGTTTAATTTAATCTTGCCGTACATATTTCCATTACCTAAAAAGAAACGGCTATTTCAAATAGTTTGCTCACAATGCCATTGCATTAAATAAAAGAAAAAAGCACTTTTTGTTATGCAAGAGATAATTGTCAGACAGTAAAGAAAAAGCTACTTTAATGTTTATGTTCTTCTTTTTCGCCGCAAACCAGCTCCGGACAAATTTCTGTTTCTGTCTCCAATGTGGAGTGATGAATATTGAGGTGCTCTAACTCATGTTTAATCTGCCGTTTGAGGTTTACAACCTCTAACATTGAAAAATCATTTGATACTACCAAATGTCCTGTCAGCGCATTTTGTGTTGTACTGATTGCCCAGATATGCAGGTGATGAAAATTTTTTACACCTTGCATTTTTAATACTTTGTTTTTCACTTCCTGTATATCCACATTATCCGGCACACCATCTAATGAAAGCCGTAAACTGTTTTTTAATAACCCCCATGTACTTACGATGATTACCCCACAAATAATAAGACTCAACAATGGATCTATCCAATACAAATGGGTATAGTAAATGATGATGCCACCAAAAACCAAACCTAAGGATACCAGGGCATCAGAAGCCAAATGCAGAAAGGCTGCTTTTACATTAATATCGCTTTCTCTATCCCTAAAAAACATAAATGCAGATACTCCGTTTATAAAGATTCCTATTCCTGCAATAACAGCACGGGTTGTTCCGGGTAATGGTTGTGGATTTTGAATTCTAAAAATGGCTTCGTAGCCAATTGCGCCTATGGAGATTAATAAAATAACTGCATTAAGCAATGAAATTAAAATGGATGATTTTTTATACCCGTAAGTATATTTTTCTGTTGATTTTGATTTAGATAATTTAAATGCAATCATGGCCAGTGCTAAACCTG
>JANLVW010000194.1:0-1874 GCA_031364205.1 Ferruginibacter sp. | reverse complement strand
TCTTTTTATTTTATGTGTTTCAATGACGGTTTCCTGCAAGGTTACCCAACCTTCTTCCTACTTTAAAAATTTAAAAAAAGATACTACCATTGCAGGGTCAGTTACAAGCGATTTTGAACTAAAAATAATGAAGGGCGACAGACTTTCTATAGCTGTAAGCAGTTTGAGTACAGCTGAAGATGCGCTTTTTAACAGTGCAGGATCGGGGGGAGGAAGTACAGCCGGTAGTTCTACAAAATCAGGCGGATACGTTGTGCAGCAAGACGGAACAGTTTTATTGCACAGACTTGGAACGGTGCCGGCAGCAGGAACAACCCGAAAAGAACTTTCCAGAAAACTGGAAGAAAAACTGCTGGCTTATGTGAAAGAGCCAATAGTGCAGGTAAATTTTTTAAACCATAAAGTAACCGTAATGGGTGAAGTGCGCACACCGCAAATTCTTAATATGCCTGATGAACCTTTGACTATTATTGATGCATTAATATTGAGCGGAGATGTGACAGCGAATGCAAAAAGAAACAATATTGCCATTATAAGAGAGGAGGGGACAGCAAGAAAGGTAAAGCATATTAACCTGGAAAACAATTCCATATTTTCTTCGCCGTTGTATTATTTGCAACCGAACGATATTATTCTTGTATCTGCAGAAACTGAAAAATTTGAGAAAGAAGAAAGAAGAAAAAAATTACAGACTACCTTATCGCTTGTAGCTTCGGGTGTATCGTTTCTTCTCATCATTTTAAACAGGGTAGTTAAATAGGTAATACCGGTATGGACGAAGAACAATTTTTTAGTGATAAACCGCAAGCCAATATACTGGTGCAGATTGTGCAGCGGTATCTGCCGTTTTGGCCTCTGCTCGTCATATTACTTTCCATTTCCTTGTCAATATCATTTGTTTACCTGCGTGCGCAAACGAGAATTTATGTAGCTGCTGCCAAGGTATTATTAAAAGACCCACAAAAGGGTGGGGGCGACAGCAAAGTGCTTGATGCATTAAACATTTTCAGTGAGAAAAAAATCGTGGAAAATGAAATTCTGGTGTTGAAGTCTTCCTCTATTATGCAGGATGTGGTGAAGCAACTGGATCTTTATGCCACCATCTACAATGAGGGTAAAGTACAGACAGAAGAATTGTATGGCAGCAATGCGCCGCTGTATTTTGAGGCATTAAACAAAGACAGTATTAAGGGTGGGGGCAAGCTTTTGCTGGATGTGGACTGGAAAAACAATACTGTTACCCTGGATAAAATAACCTACGATTTTAACAGCATTGTACATGTAGCAGGTACAGATTATAAAATTGTCCTTAACAATAATTATAATAAAAATATAGCAGGAAAAAATTATTTTGTAATTTTTAATTCCCCCGCGGGAGCTGCAAGTGGCATTGTAGGCGGGCTTAGTGCTGCACCAATTTCATTCAGCAGTACGGTTATTGATTTAAGCATATCAACACCCGTACCCGAAAAAGGCATAGCTATATTGAACAAACTTTTTGAAGTATACAATATTGCGGGTATTAATGATAAGAATGAAATTGCTCAAAGAACCTTAAAATTTGTAGACGACCGTTTAAATAAAGTAACTGCAGAACTCGACAGTATAGAAAACAATGAATTAAACTTAAAAGCAAGAGAAGGTATTACAGATATATCTGCCCAAGGCGCACAGTATGGTTCAATTGTGAGGGAATTAGATCAAAGAAAGACAGCTTTAGATCTGCAAATGGATATGCTTTCAGGGTTAGAAAGTTATGTGTACAGCAAAGGAAGAAAGCCAGGAACCGTCCCCTCTCAAAGCATGGCTGCTGATCCAATCGTTTTTGCATTGGCAAATCCTGATCCTGAAATAACTTATGAAGAAGCAATGGC
>JANLVW010000556.1:0-1464 GCA_031364205.1 Ferruginibacter sp. | reverse complement strand
TTTAAGACGTCATTAGTCATATAATTAAAGATATGAAAGCAGAAACTTTTGTACGAAAATGTTATAAGAGAATTAGGAGATGTTGCCCTCTACCAGGAAGACATATACTTCTTTGGGGCCGTGTACACCAACTACCAAAGTTTTTTCTATATCTGCAGTGCGGCTAGGACCCGAAGCCATAGTGATTAATGAAGGAATTTTGTTGGAATATTTTTTAAGGAGTATTTGCAATCCTTCTTTTATATCGTACACCAGCTGGCTCGTGTATGCAATGCAAATATGTATAGGAGCATAAACACTTACGGTTCGTCCACTTAATTGTGCACTGCTCATAATAATGCTGCCGGTACGTGCTACAAGCAATTCGCATGAAGTTAACCCGGCATCGCAATCTGCAAGACTTGAAATATTAATGCCCGTAAACCCTGCTGTTGTCAAAGGATGCGATAATTGAGGCTCCCGGCAATAAACTGAAGTAATCTTTTTTATATTAAGAAGCTGAAGTAATTGTTCCTGCAATTCTGTATCATCAGAACAATAAGAAAATTTACCTAAAAGGCCTGTGAAGTTCTCAGCAAATTCAAGTTCCAATTCTTTTGTTTCGGGTTGAAAAACACTGGTAGCACCTTCGCTTTGTAAAAAAGGAACAGGCACCGGATTAGCGAGTGCCTGTCTTACTTTTTTTAGAATGTTCTCTTTTGCTGATGATGAACCCTTCATATTATTTTTTAAACTTCAGTAGCAGTATCAACAACTGTTTTCTCCGGTGGAGCACCCAGACCTGCATTTTGGTCATGGATTACATCCAGTATATTTTTATCGCTATACGGTCGCTTACCGATCAAAGTTTCTACATCACTTTGAAACAACACTTCTTTCTCCAGTAACTCCTTTGCCAAAACCTCAACTTCATGTCTTTTTTCAGTTAATAAAGCTTTGGTTCTTACATAAGCAATCTCTATCATCTTCCTTACTTCCTCGTCAATCATCTTACCTGTTTCTTCGCTATATGGTTTGGTAAAAGTATTTTCTGCGGTAGGATCGTAGTAGCTAACATTACCTACTTTATCATTCATACCATACACGGTAACCATTGAATACGCAATCTTAGTGATCTGCTGTAAATCGTTACTGGCGCCAGTACTTATTTTACCAAAGAAAATATCTTCAGCAGCACGACCACCAAGTGTCATACAAATTTGATCCATTAACTGATCAGTATTATATAAATACTGTTCTTTTGGTGTGTATTGCGCATAACCCAAAGCCGCAGTACCTCTTGGTACAATTGTAACTTTTAATAATGTGTAGGCATGTTCCAAATACCAACCACAAATGGCGTGTCCTGCTTCGTGGTAAGCAATGATTTCTTTTTCCTCCGGTGATATTAATTTGTTTCTTTTCTCAAGCCCACCGATAACTCTGTCGATGGCATCCTGAAAATCGCTCATATCTACGCTTTCT
>JANLVW010000463.1:0-1646 GCA_031364205.1 Ferruginibacter sp. | reverse complement strand
AGCATTGATAATTAATATTACAATATCTGAAAACAATAAATCGTTTTCCGATAATGTTTTAAAAACGTATAAATTACGTTCACAATATTTTTTATGCGCATTTTACCATTACTATTTTCTGCGGCATTCACCATAGTGCTTATAATTATTTTAAATACAAAGCTTGTAGTTCCGGCACCGCTCGGAGCATTGTTATCGCCTCAACATGGCTTGTGGCAGAATGCTGAACCTGCTGATAAAAACTTTTCAGAGGATTTAAAATTTCCTCAGCTTAAAGGAAAAGTGTCTGTTTATTTTGATGAGAAATTGGTACCTCACGTATTTGCAGAACAGGAAAATGATGTATATTTTGTACAGGGATATTTTCATGCAAAGTTTCGATTGTTTCAAATGGAGTTACAAACAAATGTAGCTGCAGGCCGTGCAGCAGAAATGGTTGGTGAAGTTGCATTAAAACATGACAGAGAATTTAGGAGACTTGGGATGGTTTACGCTGCTGAAACGGCATTAAAAGAAGTGGAGCAAAATGATACGACCAAATCCAGTTGCGATGCGTACACTGCAGGTGTAAATGCTTACATAAATACTTTAACGGAAAGTACTTTGCCTATAGAGTATAAACTTTTAGGCATTAAACCTGAAAAATGGACTAATTTAAAAATTGCTTTGTTTTTAAAATTAATGAGCAACGACCTTGCAGGGCATGATAATGATTTTGAAATGACGAATGCAAAACAATTTTTCAGCAAAACTGATTTTGATTTACTCTATCCATTGGTTCAGGATTCGCTGGACCCAATTATTCCGAAAGGAACTGTTTACGTTGCAGCTGCAATGAAACCTGTTGCTCCTGCAAATGTTGATTCAATGTACCTTAATAAAGGTTTTGTAGCTGCAGAAGAATTTGTAAAACCTAATCCTGCCAACGGCAGCAACAACTGGGCAGTAAGTGGAAGCAAAACAAAAAGTGGCGCTCCAATACTTTGCAACGATCCGCATCTTGGTTTAAACCTTCCATCCATTTGGTACGAAATGCAATTGTCTACACCAAATTTTAATGCCTATGGTGCAACATTTCCCGGCTCGCCGAGTGTAATTATTGGGTTTAACGATAGTTGTGCTTTTGGTGTTACAAATGGTGGCAGAGATGTTAGGGATTATTACGAAATTGAATTTAAAGACGAAACAAGAAAAGAATATTGGTTTAACAATGCATGGAAACAAACCACTTTCAGAATAGAAGAAATTAAAATTGCAGGGAAAGCGTCAATGCTTGATACTGTTGCCTACACAGTGTTTGGGCCGGTAATGTATGACAAGAATTTTAACGGCGGCAGACAAACCAACAATAAAAACTATGCTGTAATATGGAAGGCGCACGATATAAGCAATGACTTATTTATGTTCAATTTAATGAACCATGCAAAGAATTACAATGATTACGTTGCGGCAGTTGAAAATTTAAAAGTGCCCGGACAAAATGTTGCATTTGCCAGTAAAGCCGGAGATATTGCCATGCGCACGCAAGGGGAGTGGCCCGCAAAATGGAAGGGTCAGGGAGATTTTATAATGCCCGGTATTGACAGTTCTTACATGTGGCAGAGTATGATTCCACAAAATGAAATTCCTTTTCAATATAATCCTGA
>JANLVW010000433.1:0-2401 GCA_031364205.1 Ferruginibacter sp. | reverse complement strand
GTTGAATAATATTTAATGCGGCTTTATCATCATTGCTGATACCTGCATTGTAAATAATGGTTGTGCCATTGTGCAAAAGCGCCGCTGCACAAGCTCTTTGCATGCTGCTTTTAGAAGATGGCGCTGATAAACTTCCTGTTGCTACTGATGGAGAAACAATTACCCTCATTGTAAAGTCTGTTCTAAAAGTGATGTTATGGTTTGAAATGATAATTGTTTAACTGTGCCCTCCCCAATTTTATTGAGCAAAACAAAATTGATGGCTTCGCCTGCTCTCTTTTTATCTTTGACCAATAATTCCAATACTTTGGCTTTATCCATTTTTTGAGTTATAGGTAATTCGTATTGTTCAATCAAATTCTTCAGTTTATTCACCGAAGTGCTGTCTAAATTATTTATTTCTTCTGATATTTTTGCAGCCATAACCATACCTACACTAACTGCATAACCATGCGGAAGGATGTATAAATTTTCAATTGCATGCCCAAAAGTGTGTCCAAAATTTAATTGAAAACGATCTGCTTTTTCAAACTCATCAGCAACAACTACAGCCGTTTTTATAGCAACGTTTTTTTCTATTAATTCTGCAGCAGCTTCTCTATTATATATATAATAATCAATGTTGTTTTTTTCAAGCTCATAAAACATTGCTGCATCTTTTATACATGCATGTTTAATTATTTCGGCAAACCCATTAATCCATTCAGCTCTGTGTAATGTATTAAGAAAACTGTAATCATATAAAATAAATAATGGTCTGTAAGTGGTGCCAACCATATTTTTATATTTGCCAATATTTATTCCATTTTTACCACCAATGGCGGCATCCGTCATAGCCAAAACTGTTGTAGGCACTAGCGCTAAATTTATACCTCTCTTAAAAATACTTGCAACATAACCAACCATATCAGTAATTACCCCACCACCAACACCAACAAGTAAACATGATTTATCAATATTAAATTCAAGTAGTTTATCAATTATAAAATTTACAGTATCCTGAGTTTTATTTTTCTCTTTTCCTTCAATTAAAAGAACCTTAAAGCCTTCAAATTTTTCAGCATGTAAAAGGTAAATATCGCCCTCAGTAATTACCAAAACTTTTTTAATATCGTAAAAGTCTTTTATAGCATTAAAAGATGCATCAAAATAGTTAGTAACTGTCTGTCCCGAAAAATCTGTTTGTGAAGTTCTCATACCTTATTCATATAACCACAATACATCGATTGTAATATTTCTTTAGTGGAAAATTGTAAAGTTACAATGAGCATGTTATAAAAAATTGTCTATTTACAAAAAAAAAGAAGCCACACCGGAAAACCGGAATGGCCATGATTGCTTTGTCAAAAGAATCTTATTAAAGAATTATGGTTTTTTAACTTCCACTTTCTTATCATTCATTTTACCTTCAACTTTTTTCAAAGTATCAACGGTAGTTTGAGTTGTTGTTACAACTGGCATAGTATCTTTAGAGATCACAGTAGTATCTTTAGTTACAACCATAGTTGTATCTTTTGTAACCATAGTTTCTTCTGATTTTTTCTTATCGTTACATGCTGTAAATGTTGCTGCGATAACTGCGATTGCAAGAATTTTTTTCATTTTGTGTGTTTGTTAAGTTTAAAATTATAATTTGATTATTAATACTGCGAGTTAAAAAAGGTAACCCGTATATTCAAAATTTATTTTTAAAAAAGGATTGGGTTACTAATTCAATTAATTTGTATTAATAAATACTAATACCAGGTGAGTACAATAGAACAAGATTTAATATTACTGGAAGGAATTGCCGCTGAAGATAAGGACTCTATTGAACAATTATATAGACAGTATTATACGATGGTACAATCTATGGTTTTAGCAAATGCGGGTAATAACGACGATGCAGCAGATCTTTTTCAGGAAACAATTATCGTTTTGTATGAGAAAATAAAAAAGGGAAATTTTGAACTGCAATGTCTTTTAAAAACTTTTTTATATTCTGTGGCAAGGCGGTTATGGTTAAAAAAATTACAACAACAACAACGGTATATATCCCAAGCGGATGGGCTTCCAGAAACCATACTTGTTGAAGATGAAATTGAAAGCCATTTAAAATTGCAGAATGATTTTTATTTAATGGAAAGTTCAATGAACAAAATCGGAGAACCTTGTAAAAGTCTTTTGCAGGCTTATTACCTTCAAAAAAAACACATGAATGTAATAGCAGAAGAGTTTGGTTATACAAACGCTGATAATGCAAAAACTCAAAAATATAAATGCCTTGTGCGATTAAAGAAATTGTTTTTTGCACAATATAAAAACACAGATTAATGGAAGATACTTTACTTATTGACGCTGCTGAAAGATTTGTGAAAGGAGAAATGTCAGCCGAAGAAAAAATTTATTTTGAAGACTTAAG
>JANLVW010000420.1:0-1275 GCA_031364205.1 Ferruginibacter sp. | reverse complement strand
GCAGGCAAGGGCCTTGGGAAAATGGCGCATGGAACGGAAAGGAAAGCGGCTTGTTTAAAAGTATAGACGGCGGAACAACATGGAAAAAATTAACCGCAGGTTTACCCACCACAGAACAGGGTTTGGGAAGAATTGGTTTTTGTATTGCACCATCCAACTCCAATCGTTTATATGCCACTGTAGATGCAGGAAAATTTGGGGGCATTTACCGCAGCGATGATGCCGGCGAAAGCTGGGTCAACACTAATACCGATGAAAGATTTTGGGGAAGAGGAAGTGATTTTGCAGAAGTAAAAGTAGATCCTGCCAATGGAGACATTGTTTACACTGCCGGGGTAGTTGTTTGGAAAAGTGTGGATGCAGGAAAAACATGGGCAGCATTTCGTGGTGCGCCCGGCGGCGATGATTATCATAGGATCTGGATTAATCCAAACAACAACAAAATAATTTTAATTGCCAGCGACCAGGGTGCTATCATCACCGTTAATGGCGGAGAAACTTTTAGCAGTTGGTACAATCAACCTACGGCACAGTTTTACCATGTAAGTGCAGATAATTCTTTTCCTTACAATGTTTACAGCGGCCAGCAGGAAAGCGGCAGCGTGGGCATTACTTCAAGAGGCAATGATGGCATTATAACTTTTAGGGACTGGCATCCGGTTGCTGCAGAAGAATATGGTTATGTAGTAGCCGATCCGTTAGATAACAATATTATTTATGGCGGAAAAATTTCACGATATGATAAACGCACCGGACAGGCACAAAAGATTTCACCCGAAGCTGTAACCAGTGGTAAATACCGTTTTGTAAGAACAGCACCGGTATTATTTAATCCAATAGATAAAAAAACATTGTACTACGCCGGCAACGTTTTATTTAAAACAAATAATGGCGGCAACAGTTGGAGTATTATCAGCCCCGATTTATCGAGAGACTCAACAGATATTGTAAAAAATATTCCTGACAACATTGGAATTTACAGCAATGATGATATGAAGAAAATGAAAAGGCGTGGCGTAATTTATACCGTTGCACCTTCTTATGTAGATATCAATACCATTTGGTGTGGTACTGATGATGGATTGATTCAGTTAACAAAAGACGGCGGTAAAACATGGCGCAATGTTACACCTCCGCAACTTACAGCATGGAGTAAAGTTTCGTTAATGGATGCCAGCCATACGGATGTAAACACCGCTTACGCAGCAGTAAATAAAATAAGGTTAGATGATATGCAGCCGCATATTTATAAAACTACTGATGGCGGAAAAACAT
>JANLVW010000389.1:0-1623 GCA_031364205.1 Ferruginibacter sp. | reverse complement strand
TGATATACTCGTGCAGGTGAGGGCCAAGACCATAATATTTAATTACATTTTTTTCGTATCCTTTTGGTAACTCCGGCCATGTGGTATCTTTAGATACGAATTGAAATGCATCCATTCTAAACCCATCAATTCCTTTATCAGCCCAATATTTCATAATATCGTATACTTCATTTCTTAGTTTTGGATTTTCCCAATTAAGGTCAGGTTGCTTTCTTGAAAAATAATGTAGATAATAGGAATTGGTAAGCGAATCAAACTTCCAGGCATCACTGTTAACATCAAAAAAACTCCATCTGTAGGGTGGCTTTCCTTTTTCTGCAGGCCACCAATGATAATAATTTCTGTAAGGATTTGTACGGGAACTTCTTGCCTGTTTAAACCATTCGTGCTCATCACTGCTGTGGTTCACTACAAGATCCATAATTAATTTTATTCCTCTGCTGTGCATTTCTTTCAGCAACAAATCAAAATCTTTCATTGTGCCAAAATCTTTCATGATCTCCCTATAATTGCTGATATCGTAGCCATTATCATCATTGGGTGATGCATAAATTGGATTTAGCCAAACTGCATCTACTCCCAGACTTTTAACATAATCTAATTTAGATATAATGCCTTTTAAATCTCCCACGCCATCGCCATCGCTGTCTTTAAAACTGCGTGGATAAATTTGGTAAACTACAGCTTCTTTCCACCAGTCATTTTTTACAGCTTTTGTATTTTCTTTTTTTGTGTTACACCCATTTATTAAAAATAGAAATGATAACAGAAACGAATAACAGAAAAACGGTAAAAATTGTTTTATTTTATTGAGCATGAAATAAATTTAATTTAGAAGATCATTTTATTTTTAAAAATTAGTTAAGTTTTACAATACATGCCTGATAAGGTTGAAGCATAACTTTTGTTCCTTCAATCTTTAAATTTTGCATGTTATTTATCATTTCATTTCCTAATTGCATTTTACCCTTATCAAACACAGCAATCTTATTTTTAAAATTAAGTAATACCAGTACTTTTTGTTTATCAGTTTCTCTAGTGTATGCATATACATCAGCATTTGGCGCATCAAGCAATGTATACTTTCCATATACCAACAGGTCAATATTATCTTTGCGAAGTTTTATCATTTTCCTAAAATAATGTAGGGTTGAGTTAGCATTTTTTTCTGCAGCAGCTACATTAATTACATTTTTGTTATCATTTACTTTTAGCCAGGGAATACCGGTGGTGAAACCTGCATTTGCCAAACTATCCCATTGCATGGGAGTGCGCCCATTATCTCTTGCACCACCATTTTTTTGAGTTTCTAAAAAAGCTTTCAAATCTCCACCGGCATTTTTTACTTTGCCATATTCCGCCATCATTTCTATATCTCTGTAATCTTCAATTTTATCAAATTTTATATTGGTCATCCCAAGTTCATCCCCATAATAATAGTAAGGTGTGCCACGCATACTTAATAAAAAAGTGGTTAACATTTTAGAAGAAGCATCTCTAAATTCCGGTGCATCATTACCCCAGCGAGTTACCATCCTTGGTTGGTCATGATTGCCTAAATAAATTGTGCCCCAACCTTTATTTGCAAAAACACTGTCCCAGGCAGAATACACATTTTTAAAT
>JANLVW010000372.1:0-1060 GCA_031364205.1 Ferruginibacter sp. | reverse complement strand
ATTAATAATATACAGAATGAAAGTCGTTGGGTTTTCTTTTATAAAAGATGCAGTAAAAATGCAGTATCCTATTGCGGAAGCAATACGATCTATTTTGCCTTTTTGCGATGAAGTTATTGTGGCGGTTGGTGCATCTGCAGATGGCACGAGAGAACTTGTAGCAAACATTGATAAGAAGGTAAAGATTATAGATACTGAATGGGACTTTACATTAAGCGCAAATGGAAAAGTGCTGGCTTCAGAAACCGACAAAGCATTTAAACAAATACCTGCAGATGCTGATTGGTGTATATATATACAGGGCGATGAAGTTTTGCATGAAGATGGGTATAAAGAAATAAAACATGCCATGCACAAATGGAAAGATGATAAAAATGTTGATGGCCTTTTATTAAAATACCGTCATTTTTTTGGCTCATATAATTATGTTGGTGTAGAAGCCCACTGGTACAGAAATGAAGTAAGAATAATAAAAAATAATAAAAATATTTACTCCTACAGAGATGCGCAGGGCTTTAGAAAGGATGATAATAAAAAACTCAATGTAAAAAAATTAAATGCTTTTATACATCACTATGGATGGGTGCAAAGCCCAGAGGTAATGAAATCGAAACAGGACTATAAAAATAAAATTTATCACAACGGCAAGTACGAGGAAAACAACTTAGTAGTGCCCGATGATTACGCTAACAGTCTGGTAAATGCATTAAAAATTTATGACCACACACACCCGAAGGTTATGCAGTGTCGTATTGACAATGTGCATTGGGTTTTTAATTACAACGAAACAAAAAATAAATTATCATTAAAAGATCATTTTAAAAATATAACGGAAAAGCTTTTTGGGGTAAGGTTGTTTGATTACAGGAATTACAAGGTTGTATAAAAATTATTAGCGTATCAATTTTGACATGTTCAATCTTACAACCCTTAAATTTATGCTGAATGGCTGCGGGATTGAAGTGAAAAGCCCACTATGCAGCGCAGCGAAATGAGGACTTGAAACGCAAAGCCCGAACCACTGATCCAAAAAGCTTTTCCGTTATATTTTTAAAATGAT
>JANLVW010000368.1:0-4156 GCA_031364205.1 Ferruginibacter sp. | reverse complement strand
TGAACCGGCACCAAAATCTTCTACCTGTATTACATTATTATTAATCAATAAATTTTGTCTTATTTTTTCAATTGGCTGATAACAGGGATATTCTTTTTTATCGGTTAATACATTTTTAATAAATTCAAAAACAAACGGAGAGTGCACACCATGACCCCATCCATTGGACGCAGTTACATAATATTTTAAATACTTTTTTATTAGTTGAAAAGGAGAATACAATTGCAGTATAAATTTAAAAATCACTTATTAATATCAGAAAATGTCATTTTCTTTTCCAAGTTTGAAAAGTCATATCAAATTTATTTTTCTCATCTGCTTTCACATATTTCTCAAAACAAATCTCCCAGGTAGTCAAATCCATTTCAGGAAAAAAAGCATCTCCGTCTATAACAGTATGCACACGGGTTAAATAAACTCTGTCAGCAATTGGCAGTGTTTGTTTGTATATTTCTCCACCGCCGGTAATAAAAATTTCTTTGGCATTTGTTTCATTCGCCACTTTAATTGCCTCTTCAATACTTACTGTTGTTATAGTATTTTCGGCTTCCCAGTTTGGGTTTGTAGTTACAATAATATTTGTTCTTCCAGGCAAAGGTTTTCCTACTGATTCAAAAGTTTTTCTACCCATAATTACTGGCATTCCCCAGGTGGTATTTTTAAAAAATTTTAGATCTTCAGGTAAATGCCAAGGCATGACATTGGACTTACCTATTGCATTGTTTTCAGATGCCGCCACTATTAAAGAGATCATGTAATCTTTTTTTATTTTATTGAAACAAAGAATAACTTTTCAAAAAAGTCTTTTGTCTGTTGTAGTTTGTCTAATATCTTTTGTCTTGTTTATACTGCTACCTGTGCTTTTATACCTGCATGAGACTGGTAATGTAACAATTCAATATCTTCAAATTTAAAATTGAAAATATCTTTTACAGCAGGATTTAATTTTATTTGTGATAAACTTAAACAAGTTCTTTCTAATTGCAATTTTGCCTGTTCAAAATGGTTGTTGTACAAATGTACATCTCCAAAACTATGGATAAAATCACCCAAATCCATATCACAGACCTGTGCAACCATTATGGTAAGTAATGCGTAAGATGCAATGTTGAAGGGTACTCCAAGAAAAATATCAGCACTACGCTGGTATAACTGGCAACTCAGTTTCCTTCTTCCATTTTCATCCGGCGAACTTGTATAAAACTGAAACAAACAATGACATGGCATTAATTTCATTTTTGGGAGATCTGCTACGTTCCACGCACTTATAATTATCCTCCGGCTGTCGGGGTTTGTTTTTAGCTGATGGATAGCATCCTTTACCTGATCTATTTCTACAGCATCTGCCGCTTCCCAACTTCTCCATTGTTTGCCGTAAACGGGACCTAAATCACCGTTCTGATCTGCCCATTCATCCCATATTTTTACATTGTTTTCTTTGAGATATGCAGTATTTGTTTCACCCTTTAAAAACCACAAGAGTTCATGTATGATGCTTCTCATGTGAACCTTTTTTGTAGTAACCAAAGGAAAACCTTCCACAAGGTTAAAACGCATCTGATATCCAAAGATACTGCGGGTTCCTGTGCCTGTTCTGTCACTTTTATCGGTTCCGTTTTCTAAAATATTTTTTAGCAAATAAAGGTATTGTTGCATGGCTGCAAAATAATACATTTCGGGGAAAGGACGGCAGACGACGGACGATAGACCAGAGTAAAAGTTCTAGAATTTATAAGTTTTTCCACTTTTAAAAGATGATAATTATGTAAGTGAATTTATAATTATGGTTTATCTGTTATCGGACGGAGTGCAGCAAGCATTCTAAAGTTCTACATTATTCATAGTCTGTTGTCTGTTGTCAATCGTCTGAGGTCTCTCTCTCAACTCGTACCTTTACAGCATGGACCAATTATTTTTTTATGAGCAGCTTTATATCTTTGCAAAAAATATTTTTTTAAAGATTGGCTGTTCACAAAAAGATGCAGCAATTGCTACAGAAACTTTACTGAGTGCAGATTTGAGAGGTGTGGACAGCCATGGGATTGCACGATTAAGCGGTTATGTCCGCCTTTGGGAAACGCAAAGGGTAAATGCCACACCTACTATAAAAATCATTCATGAAACGCCCTCAACAGCAGTTATTGATGGTGATGCCGGACTCGGCTTGGTAGTAGCACCATTTGCTATGCAGGTTGCCATTGAAAAAGCAAAAAATGTAGGTACAGGTTGGGTGAGCGTGCAAAACAGCAATCATTATGGCATTGCGGGTCACCATGCTATGATGGCTTTGCCGCATGATATGATAGGTATTTCTATGACGAATGCATCGGCATTAGTAGCACCAACTTTTAGCAGAGATAAAATGCTGGGCACAAATCCCATTGCAGTTGCAATACCTGCGGGAAGAGAGGCTGCATTTGTGGCTGATTTTGCTACTACAACTGCAGCCAATGGTAAACTCGAAATCCTTCAAAGAAAAAATAAAGCTGTTCCTGCGGGTTGGGTACAAACAAAAGAAGGAGGAGAAAGTATAAATGCACATGAGTTAAAAGATGGCGGCGCATTATTGCCCCTCGGTGGTAACAGGGAAGGCAGCAGCCACAAAGGTTATATGCTTGGCAGTATTGTCGATATTTTTTCAGGAGTTTTAAGTGGTGCAAATTATGGCCCATGGGTTCCTCCTTTTCCCGCATACATTCCGATTCCAGCAAATATGCCGGGTAAAGGTATCGGCCATTTTTTTGGTGCAATGCGTATAGATGCTTTTAGACCTGCAGAAGATTTTAAAAAAGATATGGACCAATGGATACAGGCTTTTAGAAATGCCACTCCTATAAATGAAAAAGAAAGAGTAATTATTCCAGGCGAGCCGGAAATGGCATTTGAGAAAGAGAGAAGATCAAATGGCATTCCTATAGGAAATTTGGTTGTAGAAAATTTAAAAGAACTTGGATTAAAGTTTAATGTTGCATGGTAAAATTATAATGATACACCAATTTTTTTGTAAATAAAACTCATCAGCCAAGCCGGACCAATCAGTAAAAACTGAATATCCTTTAAAAAAGAGGGTTTTTTACCTTCTATTTTATGTCCATAAAACTGTCCAACCCAAGCCAACACAAATATTATGACTGAAAGAAGCCACAGAGGCAAAATCCCACTATGCTCTATTAAATTAGCCAAGAGCATACAAACTGCGAGGTAAAAAAACATACCTATTGATAAACTCGGCGAAAGTGAAAAATAATAAATTAACGCAACCACACTTATTATTAAGCCGACATTTAGTTGATAATTGCCCATATAAAATGGAAGTTTAATAGCATACAACATTCCTAAAATAGAGAAAAAAATAACCGGAACACAAATCCAATGGATGAGTTTGTTGGTTTCGTTCTTGTGGCTTTCACCATATTCATTAAGCCAATCACTAATTGTTCTCATAGTTATTCTTTGCAGTTGAAAGTTAGTAATTCGTTAGAAAAAAAACTATTTTTTATACTTTACACAATAATATGATATATGAGTGCGTTTTAATAGTGGTTTTTCATAGGATATTGGATTAATACGGGCTGCGATTTCCATCACGGCCCCTTTTTTTGCTTGTAAACGAAAAAAGCATCCTAAAAGATGCTTTTGAAATATTCAGTATAAATGGTTTAGATGATCAACATTGAATCTCCATAACTGAAGAAACGATATTTATCTTTAATGGCTTTTTTATATGCCTCCATCATTAAATCATAACCTGCAAAAGCACAAGCCATAATTAATAAACTTGTTTTGGGCAAATGAAAATTGGTTACCAGAGAATCTGCTATATTAAAATTGTATGGTGGATGTATAAAATTATTCGTCCACCCTTCTGAAGGTTTTAGCATTTTTTGAGCGGTGTATGAAGTCTCCATTGCACGCATAGTGGTTGTACCGATGCTGCAAATTCTATGTTTTTTTTCAATTGCCTTATTTACAATTTCACAAGCAGTTTCATCAATCTTGTAATATTCAGCATCCATTTTATGTTTGCTTAGGTCTTCTACTTCAATTGGTCTAAAAGTTCCTAACCCTGTGTGTAAAGTAACTTCTGCGAAACGCACTCCTTTAATTTCCAGCCTTTTAATTAATTCCTTACTAAAATGCAGTCCCGCAGTTGGGG
>JANLVW010000376.1:0-2488 GCA_031364205.1 Ferruginibacter sp. | reverse complement strand
AGTCGGACGAATAGCAGCTTCCAATTCTTTTAAATCTATCATTCCATCAGGTCTTACTTGTAAATAAGTAACTTCTCCGCCTAATTTTTCAAGGTGTTTACAAGTGTCCAAAACCGCTTTATGCTCGGTAGTTGCCGTAATAATGTGATTGCCTTTTTGAGCGTACATTTCAAAAACGCCTTTTATGCCTAAGTTGTCACCTTCAGTGGCACCACTTGTGAATATAATTTCTTTAGGGTCGGCTCCTATCAATTTTGCAACCTGCTCTCTTGCATAATCTACTGCTTCTTCCGCTTTCCACCCAAAAGGATGGTTCCGGCTTGCTGCATTGCCATAATCTTCTAAAAAGTAAGGAGTCATTGCTTCCAACACTCTTGGATCCATTGGCGTGGTGGAATTGTTATCTAAGTATATCGGTAATTTCAACATTTTGTTTATTTTTAATTTATATACAAATTTACTACAAACGTTCTACTTTAGCGTTACCATTAAAGAAATAATAAACCATGTTACAAACAGAACATATCGGAATCGCTGTTAAGAAGTTATCAATATCTGTTCCGCTGTTTGAAAAACTGCTTAATAGTCAGTGTTACAGGACAGAAACGGTAGAAACGGAACAGGTTATCACTGCATTTTTTGAAACGGGACAGACAAAAATAGAACTCCTCGAAAGTGCCAACCCCGATGGTGTGATTGCCAAATTTATTGATCGCAAGGGCGAAGGAATACACCATATTGCTTTTGAGGTTACTGATATAGTTGCTGAAATGAAACGCCTGCAATCTGAAGGTTTTGTGCTTCTCAACGAAACACCAAAACATGGCGCCGATAACAAACTTGTTTGTTTTTTACACCCAAAAGAAACGAATGGGGTCTTGGTGGAATTGTGTCAGGAGAAAAAATGATTTTTAATTTCTATAAAGCACAACTTTACTATATTTTGTCTGTTTTTTAAGAAAAGGATTAATTGCAGAAACGTTGAAATAGGAAATGAAATTTAGGCTATATTCATAATAGTTTTGTTTATCACAATCACCCATATGATTTAAACGATTTATTTTTTTACTCTATACGCACCGAAGATAAAATTTTAAAATACCTACAAATGACTTCCGGTTTTTAAATAGATGCAATAATCATTAAAATTTATAAATCGTAACGCTGTCATGTAAACAATAATCTGGTTTATTTGCTCACTCCTTTTTTAAGTAGAAAACTAAAGTGTTTTCAAAAAGTATTTTAGGAACAGATTTACCATCCACAATACCCATTAAATATAGTAAAATTTTTTAGTGCTATTCAAAATTTAAAATCAACTCCACCTTTTAGGGAAGTTATAAGGAAGTTATAGGGAAGTTTACCAATAGTTAGGCTATTGATGAGCCTTTAATAACCTATGAGATATCTTATACAATGAGGCAAACCTCTTTTATTTATCGGAAAGTGTTACGGTTTTTTAAACGCTTTCAAAAACTGAAATAACTTTATTGTATGAATTATTTTAAAGGAAAACTATTTACTTAATTTTTATAATTCATCAAGTACTTATGCTTTTGTAATTTTTATTTTCTCAGCTGTTCTACTGATAAAATCCTGGTGTTTCTTTACTTACTTCCTTTTTCGTTTGCGATAAAAAAAGGACTAGATTTGGTTACAACATTTAGCTATGTTAGCTTTTGAATTAATATCAAACAACGCTTTTTTTGCAAGAAAAAGATTGCAAATCCTGTTCTTAGAAAGTAAAACATTCAATAATTAATTTCTTTTATACCAACACTAAATAAACATCATGAAAATTTTAAAATCATTGTTACTTATTATTTCAGTAACATCATTTGCAAATGTCTGTCTGGCCCAATCTAATACCGTTTCTCCAATGGATACAACAATATATGGCCGAAACAAAGTTGTTGGAAAGTTTATAAAAACAAGAGGTATAAATCTGTATTATGAAACCTATGGCGAAGGCGAGCCTTTACTTATTATTCATGGTAACGGAGGTTCTATTAATAACTTTATTTATCAGATACCTTATTTTGCTAAAAACTATAAAGTAATATTAGCTGACAGCAGAGCACAGGGTAAATCCGTTGATAAAGGGGACTCGCTTAGTTATGAAATGATGACTGATGATCTTAATGCTTTGCTTGATACACTGCATCTAAACAATTGTTATATAATTGGCTGGAGCGATGGCGGCATAAATGGTTTACTGCTTGCCATTCGCCACCCTGACAAAGTAAAAAAATTAGCTGTAACCGGTGCTAATCTATGGCCTGAAGCTACTGCGGTTGATCCTTTTATTTACAATTGGGCAAAAAATTATTATGACTCCCTAAAAAAATTACCTGCTTCGCCAAATAATATTGGCAGCATTAAACTTACACGTTTATTAGCCTTTGAGCCGCATATAACTACTAAACAGTTACAAAAAATAAAATGCCCAACTCTTGTAATTGGTGGTGACCATGATGTAATATTACCC
>JANLVW010000358.1:0-1232 GCA_031364205.1 Ferruginibacter sp. | reverse complement strand
ACAGGCAGTAATTTAAACAAGGAAGATAAGACTGCATATTTTGAGAGAATAGCAGATATAAAATTAAAAAATCCACTGATGATTGGCTTTGGAATAAATGACCGAGCAACCTTTGATACAGCATGTAATTATGCTTCAGGGGCTATTATTGGAAGTGCATATATTAAAGCATTGACTGAAAATAATGACATAAACGCTTCAACCACAAACTTTATTCAAAGCATTATATAGAAGTGTTTTTAACAGTCATTAGGTTTCATCATTTGTTTGAATAAATTATATTGCAGCATTAAATTAAATAAATGAAAAAGTTCTTCTTTTTGTTTCTAATTGCACCGGCTATTTTAAATGCTCAGGTAAAAAATAAAAAATCGGTTGTTTCAAAAAAAACTGTTAGCACCAAAACTACAGTAATTGCCAAAGCGCCTAAACCGGTTAAAGCGGTAGATGGCTTTTTAATTAATGGAAATATTGAAGGTCTTGCAGATGGTACTATTTTAAAATTGTTGAACGGAAATACAGGCGTTGAAGAATTAACCGCAACAATAAAAAAAGGGAAGTTTGTATTTACAGGTAAAACTGCATCACCTGATTTTAAAGTAATTGGCGTAAATGGACAAGCTCCCTTTATCACTGTTTTTCTTGATAACAGCGATGTGACTATAAATGCAAAAAAGGATGCCTTTGAAAAAGCTATTGTAACGGGATCTGTTTCACACAATGATTTCACAACTTTTACAACCGTTACAAAACCTTACGAAGATTTGTTGATGGGAAAAGGAAGGTTTGAATCTAAGTTTATGGATGAAGCTGCATCAACTATAGAAAGTTTTGTAAACGTGCATCCGGGTTCTTATATTTCACCATTAGCTATTTACAGACAAAATCAAATAACCGGTGATTATACAAAACTGGAAACAATGTATAATAATTTAACTGCACCGGTAAAAGCATCACCGATTGCTGTTTATTTGTCCCAACAGATAGAGCAAAATAAACAGGCTGGTTACGGTAAACCTTTAGCAAACTTTTCGCAGGCAGATACAAGTGGTAAAGAAATTTCTTTAGAGTCATTTAAAGGAAAATATGTTTTGGTAGATTTTTGGGCAAGCTGGTGCGGCCCTTGCAGAGCTGAAAATCCAAATGTGGTGAATACATTTGAAAAATATAAAAACAAAAATTTTACTGTGCTAGGTATATCACTTGATAGAGCAAAACAACCTTGGTTAGAT
>JANLVW010000339.1:0-1905 GCA_031364205.1 Ferruginibacter sp. | reverse complement strand
GTACACTGTACTCGATAAATACGCCGTGGAGTATAACGCTAGAAAGAGAAGTGGTGTAAAACATTTTGAACCATCTAAAAAATCGGAGGCATAAACCATGGCAAAAGCAAACGAGATTAAATATCTAACAGCAATTAAAGCTGAAAAGCGTCCGAAGAAATATTGCCGTTTTAAGAAAATGGGTATTCGTTACATCGATTATAAAGATGGCGATTTCTTAAAAAAATTTTTAAACGAGCAAGGTAAATTATTGCCACGTCGCCTCACAGGAAACTCTTTAAAATTTCAACGTAAAGTGAGCGAAGCAGTAAAGAAAGCCCGTCAAATGGCTATTTTACCATACGTAACGGATTTAATGAAATAGAATTAAGACAAAAGATTTGAGACAAAAGACTAAAGATTGCACGTTATTATTCTTTACATAATTTCAAAAAATTATACTCTGATTATTTTACAACTTTTATTATCTTTTGTTTTTCATCTTTCATGTAAAATACTTTTTTTAACCACCCTAATCTTTTAATAGAGAAAGATTATTTCAATTTATAAGTTCTAGTAATTTGGGTAAAAATGCAAAATTATGCAGGTAATATTAATACAGGATGTAAACAACCTTGGTGGTGCAAACGAATTGGTGACAGTAAAGAACGGTTACGGTCGTAACTATTTAATACCAAAGAAAATTGCAGTAGAAGCTAGTCCTAGCAACATGAAACAGATGCAGGAAAAAGTGAAACACCTGGCTAAAAAAGAAGCTAAATTATTGGCTGAATTAAATAATGTAATTACCGTACTCAAAAATGGCGCCTTAAAAATAGGTGCTAAAACGGGTACAAGCGGTAAAATATTTGGAAGTGTTACTTCAGTTCAAATAGCCCGTGCTATTAAAGAACAAAAGGGGTACGAAATTGACCGTCGCCGTATTACAATTGTAGACGACATTAAAGAACTTGGAACTTACAAAGCAAATATTGATTTTGGTAACGGTAACGAAACTGAAGTTGAATTTGAAGTGGTAGCAGAGTAATACTACAATAAAATAAAAAATGCCGCTTTCTTAGAGAATGCGGCATTTTTTGTAGAAAAAAAGCAAGAAAAATACCCATTACGAATTTAAAAAAAAAGGTATTTATTTTGTTTGTTACATTAATAATACACTTACATTTGTATTGCCTCAAGGGTTTTAGTTTTCACCGTTGGCTGATTTTATCTTTTAGTAAGTAGTTTTCAGTTCATTGTAGCACTAATGCCAAGGCATTAATTATTTATTTAAAAAGTTTATTACAATGAACATTTACGTAGGAAATCTTAGCTGGTCAATGACTGACGAAGACTTAAGCACACTCTTCACTGAGTATGGTACTGTAAGCAGTGCAAAAATTTTAAAAGACAAAATGAATGGCCGTAGTAAAGGTTTCGGTTTTGTTGAAATGGAAGATGCTGAAGCTGCGAAAGCTGCAATAGCTGCCTTAAACGAAGTTGAAATTCAAGGTCGCAAATTAATCGTTAACGAATCTCAGCCTCGTGCTGAAGGTGACGATTACAAAAAGCGCAGCGGTGGCGGTGGTTACGGCGGTGGCGGTAACAGAGGCGGTGGCGGTTACGGCGGCGGCGGTGGTCGTAGCAGTGGCGGTGGCGGTGGTTACGGCGGTGGTGGCGGTCGTAGCAGTGGTGGCGGTTACGGTGGCGGCCGCAGCGGCGGCGGCAGTGGTTACAGCAAAGACTATTAATATCTTTTATAAACACGCTTTATTAAATTTCCCTTCAGTAATGAGGGGATTTTTATTAAATCACGTTTTCTTCTTTTACAATATTCATGTAATTTTTAAGTTAAAAATTTTCATATTTGCAGTTGAGAAAATGCTTTTAGTACTTTTATAAAATAATAGACGATTAAAGTTATGA
>JANLVW010000300.1:0-6608 GCA_031364205.1 Ferruginibacter sp. | reverse complement strand
TTTAAAACAATAGATGAAAACCCCGGCAAGCGCATTTTTTTGTTGAGTGAAATGATACACAACCCACAGGTAAATGCTGATTTGCAGCAAAGAGGTGTGGTATTTTTGCAGGATACTAAAGGCAACATGCTAATACCATTTGAAGAATTAACTGCAGACGATGTTGTAATTATTCCTGCATTCGGGACAACTTTATCAATTGAAGAAAAAATAAATGCAATAGGTATTTCAACAAAAAAATATAATACAACCTGCCCTTTTGTTGAAAAAGTATGGAACCGTGGAGACCAGATAGGGAAAAAAAATTATGCCGTGGTTGTACATGGCAAACCTACACACGAAGAAACCCGTGCAACATTTTCACACGCAGCTAAAGTAACGCCGACAGTAATTGTAAATGATATGGCAGAAGCAATTAAGCTTAGTAAATACATAACCGGCGAAAAAAATCTTAAACTTTTTAAAGAAGAATTTGCAGGTCGTTTTTCAAATGGATTTAACCCTGAAAAAGATTTGCAGCGTATTGGTGTTATCAATCAAACTACAATGCTGGCAAGCGATACACAAGCCATTGCCGATTTTTTAAAAAATATAATGATTTTAAAATACAGTCTCACCGAAGCAAATGTTGCTGAAAGATTTGCTGACACAAAAGATACACTTTGCTACGCAACAAACGATAACCAGTCATCCATTTATGGGCTTTTAGAACAGGAAGCAGATTTTGCCATTGTGGTTGGTGGTTACAACAGCAGCAACACCTCACACCTTGTTGAGCTGTGCGAAGAAAAACTGACAACTTATTTTATAAACGGAGCTGATAAAATAACTGACGATAATACCATTTTTCATTATGATCTTCATAACCAGGTAGAAAAATCTGCAACCGGCTTTTTGCCTTTAAACAGACCTGTAAAGATTTTAATAAGCAGTGGTGCCAGTTGCCCGGATGCAATGGTTGAAGCGGTAATAGAAAAAATTGCAGCTATGAAAAACTGCAGCAGAAGATTGGAAGAATTAAAAAGTGAAATGCTTTCGGCAAATTAAACAATAGGTTGTTTTACAAGATTTATTGCAATTTTTAACTGTTGTTCCATATCTAAATTAGTATTATCAAGAACAATAGCATCTTCTGCTTTTTTTAATGGGCTTATTTCTCTGTGCGAATCTATATAATCCCTCATTTCCAAATTATGCTTTACATCTTCAAGCACAATATTTGGATTTTTCTCAAACATTTCTTTAAACCGACGCTCAACTCTTGTAGCAACATCAGCCGTCATAAAAATCTTTAATTCAGCATCGGGAAAAACGGTGGTTCCGATATCTCTTCCATCCATAACAATGGCCTTATTTGAACCCATTTTTTGTTGCTGGGCAACTGCAAAAGAGCGAACCGAAGCAATGGCAGCAATATCACTTACCTTGTCTGCAATAATAAGATCTCTTATCAAATACTCCACATTTTCGTCGTTCAAAAATATTTCTGATTCTCCTGATTTTATATTAGACTCAAAATGCAGATGAATTTCATTTAAGGCATTCTTTACTTCCATATCATCAGTCCAGTCAATATGGTTTCTTAAAAAATAAAGGGTTACTGCTCTGTACATAGCCCCGCTATCAATGTAGGTATAATTAAGTTCTTTTGCAAGCTGTTTGGCAACGGTACTTTTCCCGCAGGATGACCATCCATCTATTGTTATGATTATCTTTTTTGCCATGTTGCAAAAGTGAAGGAATTTTAATATTCTGCAAAAAGAATTTAAAATATTTAAAATGATTGAACTAAAAACCCCGTTCAAAAATTGAACAGGGTTTTAAATCGATTTTTATAATAATTAAGCTTCGCTCTTCTTCTCTTTTTTCCTAGGCTCTTCTTTGTCCTTCTTCTTAAATATTACTTTTTGGTTTTCTACATCCAACTCGGCTATTAAAACATCTCCTGATTTTATATTCATATTTAATATTTCTTCTGCTAAAGGATCTTCTAAATATTTTTGGATAGCCCTATGCAAAGGTCTCGCACCAAACTGGCTGTCGTAACCTTTATCAGCCACAAAAGCTTTTGCTTCGGGCGTAAGCTCCATACTAAAACCAAGGTTATTTAAACGCTTCATTACACCTTTCATCAATATATCTATAATCTCAAAAATATCAGCTTTACTAAGGGAATTAAATATAACTACATCATCAATCCTGTTTAAAAACTCAGGACTGAAAGTACGTTTTAATGCTTTTTCAATTACCGCTTTATTGTTTTCCTCAGTATTTTCCATTCTGTTAGCCGTAGCAAAACCAACACCTTCACCAAAATCTTTTAACTGGCGTGCACCAATATTAGAAGTCATAATGATCATGGTATTTTTAAAATCCACTTTTCTACCCAACCCATCTGTAAGCATACCATCATCCAAAACCTGTAACAAAATATTATAAATATCCGGATGGGCTTTTTCTATTTCATCCAGCAAAATAACGCTATAAGGCTTACGACGTACACGTTCCGTAAGCTGACCACCTTCTTCGTAACCTACATATCCGGGAGGCGCTCCTATTAATCTACTTACTGTAAATTTTTCCATATACTCACTCATGTCAATACGGATAAGTGCATCTTCACTGTCAAACATCTGGCGGGCTAAAGTTCGGGCAAGTTCCGTTTTACCGACACCCGTTGGACCTAGAAATATAAATGTACCTATGGGCTTTTTGGGATCTTTTAGACCTACTCTGTTACGCTGTATAGCTTTCACTACTTTGCTGATAGCCTCTGCCTGTCCTACAACAGCGCCTTTTAAATCGTCACCCATGTGACGAAGTTTATCAGTTTCTGCCTGTACCATGCGCTTAACAGGAATACCTGTCATCATGTGAATTACTTCAGCGATATCCTCTTCTTCAATAGGAAAGCGTTTGTTTTTACTTTCTTCTTCCCAATCGTTTTTTGCCTTTTCCAGTTCATCCTGAAGTCGTTTTTCAGTATCTCGTAAAGATGCAGCCTCTTCAAACTTCTGGCTTTTAACCACTCTGTTTTTTTCTAGTTTTATATCATCAATTTTTTTCTCCAGCTCTATAATATTTTCCGGAACGTTTATATTTTTTATATGTTTTCTTGCTCCGACTTCATCCAATACATCAATCGCTTTATCAGGCAACAAACGATCTGTCATGTAACGATCACTCAATTTTACACAGGCTTCAATTGCTTCCTGGCTATAGGTTACATTATGGTAATCTTCGTATTTGCTTTTGATATTTGTTAGTATTTCAATTGCTTCATCAACACTTGGTTGCTCAACTAATACCTTTTGAAAACGACGATCAAGTGCCCCATCTTTTTCAATATGCTGCCGGTACTCATCTAAGGTTGTTGCACCAATACACTGTAATTCACCACGTGCCAATGCAGGTTTAAAAATGTTACTTGCGTCTAAACTTCCGCTTGCTCCACCTGCACCTACAATAGTATGTATTTCATCAATAAACAAAATTACATCTTTGTTTTTTTCAAGCTCATTCATAATGGCTTTCATGCGCTCTTCAAACTGGCCACGATATTTTGTACCCGCCACCAATGCTGCAAGGTCAAGACTTACAACTCTTTTATCAAATAAAATTCTGCTTACTTTTCTTTGTACGATTCGCAATGCCAAACCCTCAACAATAGCAGTTTTACCCACGCCCGGCTCACCAATTAATATGGGATTGTTTTTCTTTCTGCGGGAAAGTATTTGCGATACCCTTTCAATTTCATTTTCACGACCAACAATAGGATCAAGTGAGCCACTTTCTGCTAAACGGGTAATATCTCTTCCAAAATTATCAAGAACGGGTGTTTTTGTTTTTGGCAAATTTGCAGCGCCGGGCTTTGCTGGTTTTTGAGCACCAAACTTTTTGCTGTCTTCATCAAAATCATCTTCTTCATTAAATTCTGCACGGGGCAAATCACTTGCTACAAAACCAAGCTCCGTTTTAAAAATATCATAATCTACATCAAACTGATTTAAGATTTGAGTAGCAATGTTTTCTTTATTTTTTAAAATAGACAACATTAAATGTTCGCTTTCAACGTTTACACTTTTAACAGCTTTTGCTTCTAAAACTGTTATGCGAATAACTTTTTCTGCCTGTTTTGTAAGCGGTAAAGAATTTATATTCGCAATATTTTTGCCGGTTTTGTCCTTAACAGCAAGCTCAATTTCCTTGCGTAATTCATAAACATCTACATGGAGTGTTTTAAGAATTTTTACGGCCGTATTCTCCCCATCTCTTATTAAACCTAAAACTAAATGTTCTGTTCCTATAAAATCATTTCCCAATCTTAAAGCTTCTTCTCTGCTGTAAGATATTATTTCTTTTACCTGTGTGCTAAAGTTGTTGTCCATATTCTTAAATTTTTACTGATACAATGTTAACGAAAAAACGAAGCGGTTAAGTGCTAAAGAAATCAAAAATGTTGATATGTGTACAATATGATAATACTATTTACGGAAAGAAAACAAACACATATTTATAGATCGGATTATTATATCTTAGTTTATTAATCATAGTAGATGAAAATCAAAATAGATACCAAAGAAAAATTTACTGTTCTAACACCAGAAGAGTCATTTATTTCTGCTAATATGACAGAAGATATTGAAAGTATATGTGGAAATGCCAGTTATAAAATTCCTCATATCGTAGTCAACATGAAAATGGTAGAAATAATTGATGAACAAGCGGCTGAAAAGTTTTCCCAAATACAACAACAGTTTTACGAAAAAAATAAGTCGATGGTAATTTGTGAACTTCAAAAAGAGGTTGAGAAAGTTTTTGTAAAACTTGAATTAATTGATTTTATGAACATAACTCCAACTGAAAGTGAAGCATGGGATATTTTGCAAATGGAAGAAATAGAAAGAGAATTGCTTAATGATTTTGATGCAGAAGATAAGTGAAGCAAGAAGCAGCTATTTATATTGAATAACCGTCTTTATTAAAAATATTTAAACCTTGTATTTTGCTGGCACTTACAATTCTTGGAAACAACTCTGCTATACCTGCACATGGTAGAAACCCTACAGCACAGGTTTTACAGACTAATGATGAAAATTATTTAATAGACTGTGGCGAGGGCACCCAAAACCAACTTACCAAGTACAAAATTAAACGTAGCAAAATAAACAAAATATTCATTTCTCACTTACACGGAGATCACTATTTTGGTTTGATAGGTTTACTAACCAGTATGGGTTTACTTGGGCGTACAAACGATTTGCATGTATATGCACCTGCTTTACTTCAACCCATTATACAACTACACCTCGATGCAGCAAACACCACTTTGCCGTACCAGCTTTATTTTCATATTTTAGAAAAAGAAGGTGAAATTGCCAATGATAAAAAGATAACCGTTTCAGCTTTTAAAGTATACCACCGCATAGATTGTTTTGGCTTTTTATTTAAGGAAAAGAAAAATCCAAGAAGCATAAATCCTGAAAAAGTGAAGATGTATGAAATACCTGAAGCTTTTTATGGTGAGCTTCAAAAAGGAAGCGATTACATTACAAAAAAAGGGACCATTGTGGCAAATGAGGCTGTTACTGAACCTGCAAGAGCTGCCCGTATGTATGCATATTGTGCTGATACTATTTACGACGAAAGCATTGCTGAAAAAATTAAAGGCGCAGATCTTGTTTACCACGAAACAACTTATTTAAAAGATCTGGAAGAACGGGCTGCTGCAAGGTTTCACTGTACTACAATACAGGCAGGAAATATTGCAAAACTTGCAGGTGCAAAAAAATTATTGATAGGGCATTTTTCGTCTAAATACGAAATGCTTGATGAATTTTTAGTGGAAACCAAAGAAGTGTTTGAAAATACAGAATTAGCTCACGAAGGTGCCTGTTTTAAAGTCTAATTTGTGTTTTCAATAATGTAATTATTCCCTTCTGCCATTAACCATTTATAAGCTTCTATAAAAATATTAAAAGGCAGAAGGTTTGCATAGTTATCGTATTTGTAAAGCACCGCTGGTGAAGTCAAGGCTATGTTTGAAGCCAGAGAATCTGTAAACACATCATCATAATTTTGATGATCTACATAAATAAATAATTTTCCTTTTAAGTGTTTGAAACCCTCCAAATTCAACAGGGTGATTTTAGAAAAATCCACATCTTCATTAAAAAACAAGGCAGTTTTATTTATCTTAAAGGAATTAATTGTGCCACTGAAAAGAGCCACTAATGCAAAGTCATTCATACCCGAAACGATAAGATTATTACTATTTAACTGCTGGTATTTTTTCTGAATGTCAGGCAGAATTAATTTAATAAAAGCATCCGAATAAAGCTTTATTTTTTTGTCAGATACAGAGTCATAATTAATAAAACTGATTTTTATAATCGGACAATTTAAAAAAGGTCTGTTTGTAAAAGTCTGAAATAAACTATCAGTGCCAGAATTATAGACTGTATCAACATTTTTTAAAAAATAAATACTGCAGGCACTTTTACTTTTTTGCAGACCAAATATTTCTATGGCCGCACTAATATGCGTTAAATCATTAATCCATATGTATTTTGTTGTGCTGTCATCGGTTTGTGCTGCAGCGTTTAAAG
>JANLVW010000271.1:0-2144 GCA_031364205.1 Ferruginibacter sp. | reverse complement strand
TCTGCTTCGCTGAATTTTTGTTTAGACAAAGCCTTTAAATCCGGTTGGCCTGCATTTACCCAGGCGGTGTACCAAAAAGATGCAATACTTTGAATAGAAAGGCGCATTCTTCTCTCCACCATACCATCTAGTTTTTTATTAAAAGCCAAAGTAAATGCGGTTGAATACTGGCGTATCACTTTGCCTTTTCTGTCTTCAAAAGAATATTTTTGATCTGCCGAAAATTGTTTTGATAATTCTTTTTCAAAATTCAATACGCTGTCACTTGCCTTTGCACTTTCCAGCACACGATCCCAAATATAACCACCGGGATCTTTAATGTATGTGGCTTTGCCAATCATAAAATCCCATTCTTTTTCGGCAAGCAATTCCGGCACCCGGCTTTCCCAAAAACCATGTATGCCTTTTTGATTTGTATATTGCCCATTGTGATTGCTGTTGGCATGCAGCGGCACATGCGCATCTGCAATGTAATGACCAAGCTCTGCGCTGTTCTTCATTATGCCACTGTAATTTTTTTCTTTAAAAGCATTGGTTAATCTTTGCAGCATCACCTGTACATGCCATGGCACAATTCCCTGGCTTTGCAGCGTGTCTTCGGAGAATTTTGAAACAGCATCTTTCCATTTGTGTGGCAAAGAATCAAAGGGGTATTTGCCGTAATAATCAATGTCAATAAAATGTCTTGGACCTTCATCTTTTACAGCATAGCGGCGTTTATCAGGGTCTACGGCATGTTCGGATAAAAAAGCAATGTTGGGTTTATACAAAACCATCATTTCCGGCGGCAGTAAAAAACAGGCGTAGTAATTTATTTTTTGGTGTGCATAAAATCCCCAACAAAAAGACTGCAGATAAGAAAGTAAGAATATGCTTACAAATGTACCTGCCAGTAATAATTTCTTCATTGAGCTATTTCTTATTAAAATGAATACTAGCGCATAATTAACACCTCAGCACATTAACAAATTAGCCAATTTTTATCATTCCTCCGATATATCTGTAACACCACCGCTTACTGCAAACTTCATTGTTTGAGCGCTGGATATATGTGTGATGTGTTTTATCCTTGCTCTAGGAATTATGTACACATTGCCTGATACGGAATAAGCCATCGGAATATATACTGCCACAAAATCTACTAATCCGAAATCACTCATATCTTCTTTCGTTATAAAGCCCATGCGCCACACATCAATGCCATCAACATTTGCCAATACATTTTGCGTAAACTTTTTCTTATCGCCGGCAAAGGCTTCAAAAAAGTCACGGGTGGTGCCATAAATGTGTTTTATGCCGGGGGCTTTCTGCATTACTTTATCCAAAAAACTTATAATGCGGCTTGTTATAAAAAACGAACTGAAATAACCGATTGATATGATGGCTCCGAGAATAATAATAAAGCCAAGCCCGTAATTCTGTACATGTGTAACGCCTATTTCATCTTTATACCTAAAAATAGGTATCCAGCCGTCAACAGTAGATACAAAGAAAAATAACGCATAAATCGTTATGGCAACGGGTGCCATTATTAATAATCCCTGTAAAAAATATTGCAGAAACTTTTTATAATTGAAAGGCTTTTCCATAATGAGCTAAGTTAAGCGACAAATATAATTTATTGTAGAGTGCAGTTATAAAACTCTTTTTTACTTAATAAATATGATGAACGGCAATAATTTATTAGAGGAAACTTGCGTTACATAGAAAGTTTCCATAGTTTTGCATCCGATTATGGCAGAAATAGTAACTACCGGCGAAAGGATAAAACACACAGCACACGAATTGTTTATGCAGTTTGGGCTTAAGAGTGTAAGTATGGATGATATTGCTACCAAACTGGGCATGAGTAAAAAAACCATTTATCAGTTTTATGCTGATAAAGATGCGCTCGTGGATGATGTAATACAATCTCTTATACAGCACAACCAGCAATGTTGTGACATGGATCAGCAAAATGCTGATAATGCCGTACATGAAATTTTTCTGGCAATGGATTTTATTATGGAAATATTCCGGTCAATGAATCCATCACTTTTGTTTGATATGCAGAAGTATTATCCCGTAGCATTTCAAAAATTTTCAGACCACAAAAATGATTATCTGTACAGTATTATTAAAAAAAACCTGATAAGGGGCGTTAC
>JANLVW010000344.1:0-5489 GCA_031364205.1 Ferruginibacter sp. | reverse complement strand
TTGCACAAACGGACGGTGAAGGAATTATGATTCGTTTTAAAGATTATAAAATTTTTATGCCCAAAAATATTGTAGGTAAAGATGTTGTATTACAAGGCACTGCACAAAGAACAACCACATCTGTAGAAATGCTGAAGCATTATGCCGAAGATGCAGGTAAAAGCAAAGAAGAGATAGAAAAAATTACAGCCCCTAAAACAGAAATAGAATTTATTGCAAAGGGGGTTTTGGTTTTAAACTAATAAATTTTTAAAAAAATATAAAAAAGGCTGCAAATGGTTTGCAGCCTTTTTTATTAAGTTTTATAGATAAAATTATTTGGGTTTGTACTCAAATACGATGGATGCATTTTGTTGAAGCGTGGTACTTGAGTATAATTCATACCGCTTACCATCAGATGTTGTAAATACTACCAGAGCAGTATTTGGAGGAATGCTGCCCAAATTTTCTGCAAACAAAACAATGCTATGCAAAGCAATATTTTCATCCAGTTCAACCTCTACCACCAGAGGTTTTGCTGTAAGCCCTTTGTTTTTTAATATAGGTCTGCCATTGTAATAAATGCTGATCGTATCGCCGTCAATAGTTCCGTTATCATAAATATTTAGCGTTATTTTTTTATCATGCACCACAATCCTTCTAAGCTCCTTATCAACTCTGCCATTTGTGGTTACAGGCAAAGTATTTGCTTTTACAGGTGGCTTTGCAACAATAGAATCTTTGATATCCGGCACTGTAACAATCGGCGGTAAAGTTTTGCTTTTAATTATTACAGGTGGTTTTTTTACAACAGGTATTTCTTTTTTAGGTGAAGCTGTTATTTTCGGGAAAGGTTTTTCAGGAGGTTGAAAAGTTGCCATACAGTCCTTCATTGTTTGGGTAATAATGGTAGGTCTTGAAGATGTTTTCTGCAGCACAAAACTGTTTGGATCTCCTCCCGCAAAAAACATAGACGGTTTAATTCTACAGCTTCCTTTTAGTACCATTTTTCCTTCTTCAAATTCTATTTTAAATTTTAATTGCATCAGCGCATGCCCCCCACCTTGCTCCATAAACGAGCTTCCTTCAATATACCATGTATTTAAAAGTTTGCTGTAACTGCCATTAAAATAAGCTTTGCAATAACTTTTTTTATTGCTCAGTTCATAATCCCATGTGTAGCCACAAAGGTTGTTGTCAACCTGTACAATATTTAACTGCAAAAATTCATAACCCTCCATTTCACCTTCCCAGGTGCCGGTAAGCTTTTGGGCTTGTGCAACCTGCGCAAACACTATTACAATAATGGTAAAAAATATTTTCAAAATATATGTCACGATTGTTCTGTTTAAAATTAATTCATTTTTATGCTTTGTGGCAATAAAAATCCATTTCAGTCTTTAATTTATTTCCATCAAAATTTAATCCCTACTACTTCAGGAATATTCATTATTACAAACATGGTTAAAAAAAGTTATTAAATAAAAAAGTCAGAAAAAGTATTATAGTTTAACGATTGGTAACATTATGGTAACCTTACGGTAACATTATAATCACAAAAAATAATGTCTTTTGCATTGATTTTAAAACAAAAATTATGCAACAAAAATTATCTTTTTATTTTCTGATAGCAGTGCTTTTTTTGAGCACAAATTTATTTGCTCAGGAAACTTCCTCTTCATTAACAGGAAAAGTTACAGATGAAAAAGGAACTGTTATACCTAATGCTTCCATCATTTTAAAATATGAACCTACAGGTGCAGTTAGTGGCAGCCAAACCAACAGCAAAGGTTTATTTAATTTGGTAAACTTAAGACCCGGTGGCCCTTATACAGTTACTGTTTCCAATAGTGGTTTTAAAGCACAGAAATTTGAAAATATTAATCTTGCTTTGGCAGAAAATACTCCTGTAAATGTGTTAATGAGGGTAGATGATAAAAGCCTCACTGAAATTGTAATAAGTGCAACTTCAAAAAAATATGCAGGTGGTTCAAGCATAGGTAGAGCACAAATTACAACACTGCCAAGCATAGGCAGAAGTATTAGCGATTTTACAAGACTAACGCCACAATCAAACAACAACTCTTTTGCGGGCAGCAATTTTCGCTACAATAATGTTACATTAGATGGTGCTATAAACAACGATGCAATTGGTTTTAGCAACAGTGCAGGTGGCACAAGTGGTGGCGGACAAAGTGGTTCAGCCGGTTCAGGCAACAGAACAAACCCTTATAGCCTGGAAACCATACAGGAAGTGCAGGTACAACTTGCACCTTTTGATGTGAAGCTGGGTAATTTTACAGGTGGTAGTGTAAATGCAGTTACAAAAGGTGGTGGTAATGATGTACACGGGTCACTTTACTGGTATGGCCACGGGCAGTCGTTGGTAGGGAAAAGTGTAGATGGATTAAAAACCAAAATAGGGTCAGACTTTCACGACAATCAATATGGCGCAAGCATTAGCGGACCAATCATAAAAAATAAATTATTCTTTTATGCAAATGCAGAATTTACCCGTCATCAGGAACCTACTTTTTACAACGCAGGCGATCCAGGTGCTGCCATTACCGTTGCAGATGCACAGCGGGTAATTAACCAATTAAAAACCAATTATAATTATGATCCCGGAAGCTATGATGCTTATAAAATAAAAACCAACAGCGATAAGTTTTTTGGTAGAGCTGACTGGATCATCAATTCAAAAAATAATCTTTCCGTGCGGTATATTCATACCAATGGGCTTGGCAATAATCTTGAGCGTTCTTCTACAAATTTCCAGTTTTCTTCTACTGATTTTACGCAGCATTCTATTAATAACAATGTGGTAGCTGAATTAAAAACAAAATTTAATAATGAAGTAAGCAACAACTTAATTTTAAGCTCAATTAATGTTCATGAATATAGAGATTATCCGGGGCAGCTTGCACCTTTTATTGATATAAATGGTGGGCAAATTTGGGCAGGTACATGGAGAGAAGCATCCATTTATAATATGAAGCAAAAAACAATTGAGTTTACTGATAATGTAACCATATCAAAAGGTATAAATAAAATTACATTAGGTACGCACAATGAATTTTATGATATTACTTATGGTTTTGTAAATTCATATAATGGCAGATGGGAGTATGGCAGCCTTGCAAATTTTGAGGCAAATAAACCAAGTCGTATTCGTGCTGCATATTCGTTTGATGCAAACAAACAAACTGCTCAAAGTATTTACGATGCTCCACCAAATCCTTTTAAAGTAAACCTTACAAGTGCTTATGCACAGGATGAAATTACCATTACAAAAAACTTTAAAATTACTCCGGGTGTTCGTGTAGATTATTCTTACTTAGGTAGCCAACCTCCTCTTGATCCGTTAGTTAACAGTACTGTTGAATACAAGGCAGCTAATCCAACTTATAACCATACTGCTTTTGGCGATATTAATAATAAATGGTTAGGTAAAGCTACCGTTTCACCTCGCTTTGGTTTTAACTATGATGTAAAAAGAAACCAAAGTTTAGTGGTAAGAGGTGGTACCGGTATATTTACCGGCCGTATGCCTTTTGCATGGTTAGGTTACGCTTATACACTGACAGGTTCTACTTATGGCACAATTGATTACAGACCTTCTTATTCATCATCTTTAACTTCTGTTGGATTGGCCATTGACCCTTCAAAATTAAAAGACACGATCAACAAGTACAGCTCTTCAGCAGCTTCCACACGTGAGGTAGATCTTATTGATAACAACTTTAAACTACCTACCGTTTGGAGAAGCAATGTTGCAGTAGATATTAAATTTGGTAAAGGGTATAAGCTTACGCTTGATGCACTTTATACCAAAACAGTTTATGATGTAAAATTTCAACAGATAAACCTAAGAGATTCATCTACTTTTCTTACAAGTGGTCCTACACAAACTCCTGTATATTTAGGATCTAATCAAAAAAACAATAAAGCATTTTCTAATGCTTATTTTCTTTCCAATACAAAAGAAGGATATAGATATAATTTAACTGCAAAAATATCTAAAGCAGGTAATAAAACCCAGTTTGGCAGCAACCATTTTATTGCACTTAATTACAGTTTAGCTTACACCTACGGTAGAAGTAAAGATGTAAGTAACGGTATCAGAAATTCTTTTCAAAGTAATTACGAAGTAAACCCGGCAGTAAATGCTGAAAATGCACAGCTTGCAAGTTCTAATTTCGATCTTCGCCATCGTATAGTTGGGTCTTTGGGTTTAAATGCACAGTGGAATAAAACAAACAATACAACACTTGGTTTTGTTTTTTCTAAACAATCCGGTAGCCCTTTCTCTTATATCTACAACCCAAGTGTAAATGCATTTAGAAACGGTTCAAATGCTAACCTGGCATTTATACCGGCTACTACTTCAGCAACAGATTTTAGAGATTATACATTAAATGGTTCGGTATATACAGCATCTCAGCAATCAACTGATTTTAATACTTTTGTAAGCAACGATAAATATCTGTCAAGCCGCAAAGGGCAATATGCAGAGCGTAACGGTGCACATACACCATGGAATTCTACACTGGATATGAAATTGATGCACGAGTTTAAATTTTCTTTTGCAAATAATAAAACAGTACACTCTTTACAATTTAGTGTTGATGTGTTGAATGTGCTTAACCTTATAAACAATGATTGGGGACATATTAATTTTGTAACAAATATTAATAACTACACTGTTAATATTTTAAAATTTGTGCCGGACAACAGCAGCAGTACAGGTATAGCACCTGGCGCAGCAGCTTATACACCTACATATAATTTTGCACCTCCCGCAACATCTAATGGTAAGTATTATACATTAGATCCAATTAACAGTCGTTGGCAAGGGCAGCTGGGTATTCGTTACAGCTTCTAATAAAAATTCATTTAAAAAAAAGCTCAATACATATTTTGGATTGAGCCTTTTTTATGAAACATAACTTATAGTTTTTCTTAGGGCACATGTTGAGCCCGCAATTTGGAAGCGTATTTTTTTTTAAGGGATTTAAAAAGTTAGAACCCGTGTCTGTAAGCCGTGTTTTATTTTGAAAATAAAAAAGGGTAAGAAGGAGAATTGTTAAGCCATTAGAAGCCTATAGAAATGACTCATCAGGTTTATACCTGAATTACTTTTAAGATAATTCTTCTTTTGAATACCATTTCTTCTTTAACAAAAACGCAAGCCGCACCAGCATAATTAATGCCGGCACTTCTACCAGTGGACCGATTACTCCGGCAAAAGCCTGACCGCTGTTAATCCCAAAAATACCAATGGCAACAGCAATGGCCAGTTCAAAATTATTACCGGTAGCAGTAAAAGCAATGGCAGTATTTTTTGAGTAATCAGCGCCCATTTTTTTACCGATAAAAAAACTCACCAAAAACATTACTGCAAAATATATAACCAACGGCAGGGCAATTTTTAATACATCAAAAGGCAACTGCACAATCAATTTTCCTTTTAAGCTAAACATTAATAAGATCGTAAAAAGCAATGCCAG
>JANLVW010000063.1:0-1445 GCA_031364205.1 Ferruginibacter sp. | reverse complement strand
TAAATAATTAAATGGATTTAATTATTCTCCCGGTTTGTATTTACGCTCAACATGTTTTAATACATCTTCTTTGTAGAATAACACATCTTTAAAATTGTCTTGTGTATTCTATCTCAACTCCTCAGTTTGCTGCTTCATCTTTTCTTTATTGGTCTTTATGGCATTGCCTTACACAAAAATCTAGCGGTTGACATTGGCTTCTATTTTAGTGCCATCGGTATAAAGTTTTTCAAGGTTTAAAAGATTTTCATCAGC
The DNA here is from genome assembly GCA_031364205.1 of Ferruginibacter sp. Taxonomy (GTDB): domain Bacteria; phylum Bacteroidota; class Bacteroidia; order Chitinophagales; family Chitinophagaceae; genus Ferruginibacter. Next base: position 1,190 of record JANLVW010000063.1, on the reverse strand, counting down.
TAAGCTGCACTACTGGGTTAAATATTTCTTTGAAGGGTTTGCGAGTTTACCACCTCTAAAAAACTGTTGATAGGATTGTGATCTTTGGTGCTTGTAACGCTGAGTCCCATAAAGTGAATGTTCTACTGCAGCGCTTCTGATATTTTACGACTGCTGTAAATATCATTAATGTATGCGTATCCTATCAACTTTAATGACATGCAGTAATAATGGCTACCTGCGCCTCCACTTGCACAACAGACGATAAGCGGCTGTAATTTTATTTTTCAAGACACCTCATCAAAAATAAGAAACGAATGTTTGGGGGCAATGAGTTCATCTTAACGCAGTGGCAGCAACATCGCTCATCGCTGCTGTTATACTTTAAATAAGGGTTTTAATAAGAATACTTTTGCCAGACATCAAAGGCAAAATCCAAATAAAACATACTGAAGAAATAAACTTTTAATTATACATAACTAATATGATGAAAAACCTCTTTTTTTTAAAATAAAAAAGGCTGCCCATTTAGGAAACAGCCTCTTTTATAAATAGTCATAATTACCAGGTTGTGTAATTTTAGTAATATTTCTAAAACTATTTCATTAATATTTGTCGTATGCTGTTGGTCGATCCATCCTTTGCTCTTATTGTAAGCTGGTAAATACCGGCTGTCTTTAAATCAACCAATGAAATTTTCTTATTGGCAATTACTGTCGAAACAACAACCTCACCATTGTAAACTACCTGGCCAAGTTTATTGGTTATTTTAATGTCGTATGTACCCATAGCTTTATTTACAAATACCAGATTCATTTCTTTGTTAATTACCGGGTTAGGATATACACTTATAGAAGGAGGCAAATTCAACGCCTCTACTTTTACGGTAGTGCTATACTGAATCTTCCCATCGTGACTGAGTGCTTTTATACGGTAATAACTATCCGTAAACAAAGGAGAAGCATCCAAATAATTATAATCTGATTTGGCACCATTATTAAATAATGGAGCTTTTACAGAGAGGCTGTTGAAAGTTATTCCGTCGCCACTTCTTTCTACAGTGTAATTCGTAACATTAATTTCATTTTTTACTTTCCATCTTACTGATACTGTTTTATCAACCCTTCGTTCTGCACTAATATCTGTAAGAATAGTAGGTGGCACCTGCTTAAATACTATAAAGAACCTATTAGCAGCCCTGCTTCCGGCAT
>JANLVW010000053.1:0-1680 GCA_031364205.1 Ferruginibacter sp. | reverse complement strand
CAAATAATTCCTCAATATTTTGTGGCTGCGTAAATAAGGAAGGGCCTGCATCAAAATGGAAACCCTCTTTTTCAAAAGCTGATAATTTACCACCCGGGTAAGTATTTTTTTCAAAAACAGTTACAGCAAATCCTTGTACTGCAAGCCTGATAGCACTTGCCATACCCGCTACACCACTTCCAATTATTACTGCTTTTTTTTGTTGCATGTTCATACTTATAAAGAATTGAATGAACTGCGAAGTCCGGCCTTAAGTAAAATAACCGCTTTAAATGTGTTGCTGATGCGAACCCTGTTTTGTAGCAAAATTTGTGGTTGTGCCTGCTGAATTCTTCTGAATAAACTGCGGTAGTATTTGTAAGCCACATATACACCAAATTTTGCTTTTACCGGAAGCATCAGAATTCCTTCGTAAGCTTTTTTAAGGTCTACTTCAATATCTTCTTCAATTGTTCGTTTATCCTCTTCTGTAAATTTTTTAAAATTTACTCCGGGAAAATATGTTCTGTTTAATTGCTCATGATCGGCTTTAAGATCTCTTAAAAAGTTTATTTTTTGAAATGCCGCACCCAAAGATTGTGCAGAAGGTTTTAATTTTTCGTATTCCATTTCATCCCCATTACAAAAAACATACAGACACATTAAGCCAACCACTTCTGCACTGCCGTAAATATAAGTTGAATAACATGCAGCATCATACTCTTTTTCACATAAATCCATTTCCATGCTGTTAAAGAAAGCTTCAATTAAAGCATGGTCAATATTATATTTATTTACCGTAATTTGAAAACTGTGTAAAATGGGGTTTAAACTTATACCTCTTTCAATTGCCTCATAGGTTTCTTTTTTAAACTGTGCTAATAATGAGTGTTTATCAAACTCATGAAATGTATCTACAATTTCATCTGCAAAGCGAACGAATCCATATATGTCGTACACGGGCATTCGCAAGTCAGCATGCAACATCCTAATAGCGCTGCTAAAAGAGGTACTGTAACCTTCTGTACAAATCTTACTGCACTGGTGGCTTACTTTATGAAATAATGATATCATTTTTTATTTAGCATTTTTAAATTGTTTTATCACCTGCTTTGCTGCTACCTCGCCGCTTATTAATGATGGAGGAACCCCCGGGCCAGGTACGGTTAATTGTCCTGCATAAAAAAGATTACTTACTTTTTTACTTTTTAATGATGGTTTTAAAATAGCAGTCTGCATCAAAGTGTTTGCCAGACCATATGCATTTCCTTTAAATGCGTTGTGGTCATGTACGAAGTCTGAAACAGAATAAGATCTTTTATAAACAATACTATCTTTTATTGCTTCACCGGTTTGTTCTTCAAAACGTTTTACAATTTTATTAAAATATTCATCTCTCAATTTTTCATCATCACCCTGCAACCCTGCTGCAACCGGTATTAAAAAAAATAAATTCTCGCAACCTGATGGAGCTACTGTTTCATCTGTTACGGACGATGCGCAAACATAAAACAGCGGTTCCGTTGGCCACATGGGCGTATCGTAAATTTCTTTTCCATGCCTGTTAAAATCTACATCAAAAAAGAGTGAATGATGATGAACATTTTTTAATTTTTTATTAATGCCTACATACTAAAGTAAGGAGGAAGGAGCCATTACCCTTTTATCCCAATAAGAGTCACTGTAAGTTCTGCTTTTTTT
>JANLVW010000045.1:0-7706 GCA_031364205.1 Ferruginibacter sp. | reverse complement strand
AAAATAACTGTGGTTAATTGGTTCCTATTTGAAAGCCTGCTATGTTTAAGGGATTACCTGTTTTAATTTTTGCAGTACGTTCTATCATTCTTTTTAATTTTTTAAATAAGGTACCCACTTTAGAGCGCTTTACATCTTCTTCATCTATGTACAATATTTTGTTATTGCTTTTATCTGAGGCAGTAAATGAAACGGCCTGCACATAAGGGTTTTCCTGCGGCAACATGTTTTCGTTTGTAAGAGCTATCGGCAACTTTTCCGACTTAATAAGTGATGCGGTTTGTGGCTGGGTAATGTTTTGTATACTTATATTTTCAGACCGTGAGATTGTTTTTAGCAGGTCTTTGTTGGATGCCAATTCTTTTTGATTTATTATATTAATATTTTCTGCTGAATCCTTTTCTGTATTCTTTTTTTTATTTTCTGTGATGACTTTTGCCACTACAGCAATCTTTATTTTTTTAATGTTTTCATTTGCCCGAATGCCGGTATCAGTTTTAATAACTGCTATAGCCTGTTCATCTTTTAAACTGTCAACAATTTGTGTTGGAAGAGCAGGCTTTTTAATTGGCTTCACATTTACAACAGCATTATTTGGTAGTGTATTTTTATTAAAAATAGATAAACCGAAAAATAAACCAACCCCAATCAATATGGCGGCAGCAGCCCATCCTACTATTTTGAAAACAACAACTGTATCCCTCTGTTGTTTATATAATAATTCTTTTTGCGGGCAAGTAATTATTTCTGTTGATATAAGCTTTGTACTTGATAATAAATGTTCTTCTTTTGTGGCTGCCGGGTTTGCTAAAATGATTTTATTTAAAGCAGTCAATTCCTCAAAGGAAAGTTCATTGTCCATTTTTAGCAAAAGGTTTTCCTGCAGGCTTCCATCAACAAAACTGTTTTGATACAATGATCTTTTTTGGGTGTAGGTACAAACATCTGCAGGTAATATGGCTGCAATAATCATATCAAGTTCTCTACGCAGGTCTTCATTTCCGGTTACAAAATTCTCCACCGCAATACGCTCTTCCGGACACAACTCATCATCTGCATACAGCAGAAAAAAAGTTTCGTAATTATTGCGGTTGATGAGCATTTCTTAATTTTTAATATTAGCCGCCTTCAGTGTTTTAAGCAGAAGGCTTTTTATTAAATAATATTTTCGGGTTTCACTATATAATCTCTTAACTGTAACCGGGCTCTGTGCAAATACACTTTTACCTGGCTTTCATTAAGTCCTGTAATTTCTCCAATTTCTGCATAATTATATCCTTCATAGTCTTTAAGCATTACAAGGCTTCTTTGCGTTTCGCTCAACCTACTTAAAGCCTCATTTAAAATACGTTTTGCATTTTGCTGCTGTCCGCCACTTCCCAAGGCTATTTCATTAAAACTATCTTTTAATACAACTCTTTTGTTTTTTCTAATATGGTCTATCATGTTATTGTAAGCCACGGTAAATAAAAAACTTCTGCATTTATAATTATCAACTTTATGCCTGCTCATCCACATTTTTTCATACGCACCCTGTACCACATCCCTCGCATCTTCTTCGTTCCGAAGATTTTTAAGAATAAAACGATACACATTATCTGCGTATAGTTTTACACAATCATTATATTCTTTCTCTGTCATGCAGTGGTTAAAAATAAGCGATAAAGTTATTGCAAGTTGGTCGTTTTATAGTTTAACGGTAGCAGACAAACAAAAGTTACAGGGCTTTAGATATATTTAAAAGGGTTAAAAAATTTTGAAAATAGATAGTTGGCTGAAGGGCTGCACTGCTTAGCTGGAAATCCTTTTTGCTGCTTTTGGGCAAAAAGATTGTAAGCGGGCAGCGGACAAATGCTGAAATAAGCTTTATTATATAAAGCCCCTAAATGTTTCCTTTTTTAGCATGTTAGTTTTGTAACTAAGCTATAAAATTGGCTATTTTTGTACTCATTAAAATATTTTACATGAATAGTGCATTTGCAAGCCGTGTAGGCGTAGAAGTAAACGAAATAAAGGACGCAGGGTTGTTTAAAACTGAGCGCATAATTACAAGTGAGCAAGGCGCAGAAATAACCGTGAACGGTAAGCAGGTATTAAATTTTTGTGCCAATAATTACCTAGGGTTATCTGCCCACCCAAAAGTGTTGGAAGCTGCAAAACATTATATTGATGAGCGTGGTTTTGGAATGAGCAGTGTGCGTTTTATTTGCGGCACGCAGGATATCCACAAAGAATTGGAGCAAAAATTATCAAGCTTTTTAGGTACAGAAGATACCATTTTATATGCCGCTGCTTTTGATGCGAACGGCGGAGTTTTTGAACCTTTGTTTAATGAGCAAGATGCAATAATAAGCGACTCATTAAACCATGCAAGTATAATAGATGGTGTGCGTTTGTGCAAGGCACAGCGTTACCGATATGAGCACAATAACATGGAAGATCTGGAAGCTAAATTGAAAGAATCTGCAGCGCTTAGGAGCCGTATAATTGTTACTGATGGCTCATTTAGTATGGATGGAACGATTGCGCAGCTGGATAAAATATGTGATCTTGCTGATAAATATGATGCGATTGTAATGATTGATGAATGCCATTCATCGGGCTTTCTTGGGAAGACAGGAAGAGGAGCACATGAATACAGAAATGTGGTAGGAAGAATTGATATTATTACCGGAACACTTGGCAAAGCACTTGGTGGTGCAAGTGGAGGATTTACAAGCGGTAAAAAAGAAGTGATAGAAATGTTGCGCCAACGAAGCAGACCATATTTATTTTCGAATACTTTGGCACCAAGTATTGTAGGCGCATCTATTGCAGTGTTGGATATGCTGAGCGAAACGACAGAACTTAGAGATAAACTTGAATACAATACCACCTATTTTAGAGAGAAAATGACGGCTGTAGGATTTGATATCAAGCCGGGAGAACATCCTATTGTACCTATCATGTTATACGATGCCACCATTGCACAAAACTTTGCAGCAAAATTGCTGGATGAGGGAATTTATGTTATTGGCTTTTTCTTTCCGGTAGTTGCTAAAGGTCAGGCGCGCATTCGTGTACAACTTAGTGCTGCACATGAGCAACAGCATTTAGATAAAGCCATTGAAGCTTTTATAAAAGTGGGACAAGAATTGGGAGTAGTGAAATAAAATTCTTTAAAATACGAGAATAACATGTCTGAAACCTCTGAATTATTTATAGAAAAAAGCACAGTAAAAGCTGCTGACTTAGAGCACCGTAAAAAAATAAATTTTAATATCGGCCGCTATAATGCAGTGGTTCCAAAAGGGAAAGAACAGTTTGTTAACGAACATCTGGCAAGAGAACGTGCAAAGAATACAAAATGGCGGGCTTTGGAAACACTTGACCAGCAACTGGAAATGTTTGAAGTGAATTTTACCAAGCGTGGCGGCAAAGTTATTTGGGCAGAAAATGCTGAACAAGCAATGGAAGAAATTATAAAAATCTGCGAAGCAAAAAACTGTAAAATGATGGTGAAAAGCAAGAGCATGGTAACAGAAGAAATTCACCTGAATGATAATCTGGAAAAACACGGCATTGAAAGTATCGAAACAGATTTGGGAGAATATATACAACAATTAGATGGTGAAACTGCTTACCATATTGTAACCCCTGCCATGCACAAAAGCAAAGAAGATGTGGCTAAATTATTTCACGAAAAATTAGGTACGCCAATAGATTTGACACCTGAGCAACTTACCTTAAAAGCTAGGGAAATTTTACGTGAAAAATATATGCAGGCAGAAGTTGGTGTAACAGGAGCAAATTTTATTGTTGCAGATGTGGGAGCCATCGCGGTAACAGAAAATGAAGGCAATGCTAGGTTAAGTTGTGCTTTTCCAAAAACACATATAGCCATTGTTGGTATTGAAAAAGTTATTCCTTCGCTAAACGACCTAGGCTTATTTTGGCCCTTGCTTAGTACGTTTGGTACCGGACAAAAAATTACCGTTTATAACAGTATTATTTCTGGACCAAGGCAGGCAAATGAAACTGATGGACCCGAAGAAATGTATGTCATATTGCTGGATAACGGTCGCACAAAAATTCTTGCAAATCCCAAACAGAGGGAAAGTCTTTACTGCATTCGTTGCGGCGCCTGTTTAAATGCTTGCCCGGTTTATAAAAATATTGGCGGCTTTAGTTATGGCACAACTTATAGCGGACCAATAGGCAGTGTAATTACGCCGCATTTGCAGGGCATGGATGAGTTTAAACACCTTAGCCATGCTTCTTCTTTGTGCGGAAATTGCACAGAAGTTTGTGCAGTAAAAATAAATTTACATGAATTGCTGTTGGATAACCGAAAAGAAGCAGCGGAAGAGGGATTGACAAGTTTCGGTGAAAAGGCAGCATGGAAATTATGGAAATTTGCTAGCCTAAACCGTAGTATGATGAACATGGGAAATGGCCCTTTAAAAAACCGGGTAATAAATGGTATTTTTAAAGACTGGACAAAACAAAGAGGCGATTTAAATTTTAGTAAAAAAACTTTTAATGAATTGTGGCGGGAGCAGCATAAAGATTAAATAATAAAACAAAAAGGTTATTCTAATGCTTCTTATCTTTTCTCCACAATCCAATACACGCCTACAGTATACTTGCAAATTTATTTTTGAAGAAGTGCTTGGAACGAGTTACAGCCTTACAACCGATGAAGAAAATTTTAGTATGCATACCGGCGCTAAAATTAATTATAGCCATCTAGATTTCCATTCCGTATTTCAAATTAAGCCTCATGTACTTTTATTTGAAACCGGCATAAAAGAGCAGGATATTACAGTTGTTGACAAAGGAGAAAAATGTAGGATTTTTGTAACATCACTCAGCGCACAGGATTTTGATATTTTAGCTGCAGTATTTTATTTAATTAGTCGGTATGAAGAATATTTACCTCATGCAAAAGATATGTATGGCCGATATGCTCATGAAAATTCTCGGGCCTATAAATCAGGTTTTTTACATTCTCCACTTGTAAATATCTGGATTGAAAGTTTTAAAGAAAAATTAAAAGAACATTTCTCCGATATTGTATTCAAGCCATTATCCTTTTCTTTTTTACCTACTTACGATATTGATATTGCATGGTCTTACAAAGAAAAAGGGGTGCTTAGAAATGTTGGCGGGTTTATAAAATCGCCAAATTTAGAAAGGGTTACTGTTTTACTAAAGGGTAAAAAAGACCCTTACGACAGTTATGAATTTTTACATGAGTTACACAAACAATACAATTTAGACCCTATCTATTTTTTTCTTATAGCAAAGAAAAATGGATTGTATGATAAAAATATCTCACCGCAGAATAAAGCCATGCAGAAACTAATTAAAACGCATGCTTATAAATATTTTATTGGTATTCACCCATCATGGCAAAGCTATAATAACGATGTATTATTGATGGAAGAAAAGAATACATTGGAAAGTATTACAGGTTTAAAAATTGATGCATCTCGACAGCATTACATAAAATTTACATTACCGGAAACTTATCAAAGCTTATTAAAAACCGGTATTGTTAACGATTACAGTATGGGATATGGTAGTATAAATGGCTTTAGAGCTTCTACAGCTTCACCGTTTTATTGGTACGATATAAGAGCTGAAAAAATAACCTCCCTTCGCATACATCCATTTTGTTTTATGGATGCTAATTGTTTTTACGAACAAAAATTATCTGTACAAGAATCATTTACAGAACTTATGCATTTTTATCAGTCCTGTAAAAATATGAATATACCCTTGATCACTATTTTTCATAATAATTTTTTAGGAACCGGTAAAATGTTTAAAGGCTGGAAAGATTTATACACACAATTTATATCTCAGCTTCCACAATAATTTTACTTGCCTTTTTAGTAGAATAATTTACCAGAAATACACCGGTAACGGTTACTATAGAACCCCACAAAATATTTAAACTTAATTTTTCATTTAAAATAATGTAAGCTGTTACCATTGCTACGAAAGGATTTATATAAGCATATAATGAAGCAATAGTGGTAGGTAAAACTTTCATTGAATAAATAAAAGCAATAAAAGTTAACAACGAACCAAACAAAACAAGAAACCCAATTACCAACCATGCTTTTGTTGATATTTCAAAAAAAGGAATTACAGATTGAGTAGTTTGCATAATGGTAAAGAGAATTATACTGCTTATAATCATTTGCCAGCCTACACCGTAGTAAGGATTAATATCAACCTTGTTCCTTGCCATAAAAATAGTACCAACACTCCACGAAAGCATTGCGGTTACAGAAAGAAATACACCAAGTAAAAAGTTTGGTCCATCATGGTGAAATGCATTTTCGTAAGATACAATTGCAATGCCCGAAATACCTAATAGTAGACCGAAAATGGTAACCACAGTTAGTGTCATACTTTTAAAAAATACTTTTTCTATTATTACAACAGATAATGGATATAAGGCACCAATTAATGATCCCAGGCCTGCTGGTATATATTGAATGCCCCAAGTACTTAACCCATTTGCGGATACAAACATTATAATTGCCATCACAATAAGCCATCGAAATTGCTTTATAGTTGGTAATGGTAATTTTTTAAAGAATGCAAAGAAACCAACAAAGATAATTCCTGCAATAAACTGCCTTGTATAAGCCATTTGCAAAGGTGGAATTTCATGCACACCAATTTTGCTCGCTACCCACGTAACGCCCCAAATTAAACTCGTTGCAGTGAGCGCTAAATAGCCTTTGGTTTTTGATAATTGTGGCAATACCTGTAATTAATGTTTAAAATGTCTTTTGCTTGTTATTACCATTGCAAGATTATTTATTTTGCAATATTCAATACTGTCCTTGTCTCTTAATGAACCACCGGGTTGTATAAAAGCATCTATGCCTGCTGTGTGTGCTATGCGTATACAATCATCAAAAGGAAAAAAGGCATCGCTTGCAAGTACTGCCCCTGTTGTGTCTGCACCAAATTGTCTGGCTTTATCTATGGCATTTCGCAGTGCATCTATACGGCTGGTTTGCCCACAACCTTTACCAATAAGCTGGTTGTTTTTAACCAATGCAATTGCGTTGCTCTTTAAATGTTTGCAAAGAATGTTTGCAAACACCAAAGATTTTTTTTCTGTATCCGTCGTTTCTCTGCCGCCAACCTCTTTCCATTCTGTAAAATTACCTTCATCAGTTTCCTGAGTAATTACACCATTTAAAAGCGATTTTGTTTGTACCGTTTTTTGTGGCTGATTTTTTAATTCCAATAAAATTCTGTTTTTCTTTTGTTGCAGAATCTGTAAAGCATCTTCATTAAATGACGGTGCAATTAATACCTCAAAAAATATTTCGTTGATGGCGTTTGCAGTAGCTTCATCAATTTCAGCATTACAAATAAGCACACCACCAAATGCACTTTCAGGATCTCCGGCTAATGCTGCAATCCATGCTTTTTCTACTGTATCTCCAATAGCGGCGCCACAAACATTTGTATGCTTAATAATGCAAAACCATATATTTTCGTTAGTAGATTTTGAGTAATTAGGGGAAGCTGCCTCTTTTATTAGTTGCAATGCTGCATCAACATCTACCAAATTATTATACGATAATTCTTTACCGTGCAGTTGTGAAAATATTTCATTTAAATCACCATAAAATGAGGCTGGTTGGTGAGGATTTTCACCATAACGCAAAGGCTGCATTTTTTTATTAAAA
>JANLVW010000038.1:0-13686 GCA_031364205.1 Ferruginibacter sp. | reverse complement strand
CTGCGGGAGAAATAACTGTTCTCGGTCTTGCAACAGGGGCAACACCTAAAAAAGTTTATGCTGCATTAATTCGTTTACACAAAGAGCAGGCTTTGAATTTTGAAAATGTTGTAGCCTTTAACCTTGATGAATATTATGGTCTGCAACCGGATGCTATACAGAGTTACAGCAGGTTCATGAACGAAAATTTATTTTACCACATCAACATAAAAAAAGAAAATTGTTTTATTCCGCATGGAGATTCAAATCCTGAAGATATAAAAATGCATTGTGAAGAGTATGAACAAAAGATGGCGTTTTATGGTGGCATAGATTTTCAGTTATTGGGCATTGGCCGTAACGGACATATCGGTTTTAATGAACCCGGCAGCCATGTAAAATCTGTAACAAGACTCATTACACTCGATAATTTAACCCGTTTTGATGCAGCATATGAGTTTGGCGGTCTCGCTAATGTGCCCCGCAAAGCAATAACAATGGGTATTGGCAGTATTTTAAAAGCAAAAAGAATTGTACTGCTAGCCTGGGGCGATTCAAAAGCAAATATTATAAAAGAATCGATTGAAGGTCCGGTAACAGAATTTGTGCCTGCTTCTTATTTGCAGGGTCATCAAAATGTGCAGTTTGTTTTGGATGAAAGCAGTTCTGCAGAACTTACCCGTATTAAAACACCATGGCTTACAGATGATGTTTTCTGGAATAAAAACCTCATAAAAAAAGCAGTAACTAATCTTTCCTTTGCACTGCTAAAATCTATTCTAAAATTAACCAATAACGATTATAACCAAAATGGGTTAAGCGATTTACTGGCATTGTATGGGGAGGCTTACGATATAAATATTGAAGTATTTAACCAGTTACAACACAGCATTACGGGGTGGCCCGGCGGCAAGCCAAATGCCGAAGATACACACAGGCCCGAACGTGCAGATCCTGCAAAAAAAAGAGTACTTATTTTTAGCCCGCACCCCGATGATGATATTATTTCTATGGGTGGAACTTTTCAACGTTTGGTTGACCAAGGCCATGATGTACATGTGGCTTACCAGACCAGTGGCAACATTGCAGTGGCCGATGATGAGGTTTTGCGGTTTATAGAATTTGTAAAAGATTATAATGAACAGTTTGATTTAAAAAGTGATCAAACCGAAAAAATGTATGACAGTGCGCTGGCCTTTCTAAAAATAAAGCGAAATGGCGAAAAAGATATTGATGCATTGCGGCAGGTGAAAGGAATTATAAGAGAGGGAGAGGCAAAAAATACCTGCCGATTTATAGGCTTGCCTCCGCAAAATGCGCACTTTTTAAATCTGCCTTTTTACGAAACCGGACTTGTAGAAAAAAATGGAATAGGAGAAGCAGACTTTAAAATAATTGAAAGAATAATCGACGAAATAAAACCCCATCAAATTTATGCCGCCGGCGATTTGGCTGACCCACATGGCACACACCGTGTTTGCTTGGAGGGCGTTTTTGAAGCCGTAAAAAGATTGAAGTACCACCAATATATGAGTGACTGTTGGGTTTGGTTATACAAAGGCGCTTGGGCCGAGTGGGATATAGATATGATAGAAATGGCTGTGCCCATGAGCCCTGACCAGGTACTTAAAAAACGCAGCGGCATATTCAAACACCAGAGCCAAAAAGATGGTGTGGTTTTTCAGGGAGCAGATAGCCGGGAGTTTTGGAAACGAGCCGAAGAGCGCAACAAAGCCACAGCAGACCTTTACAATAAATTAGGCTTGGCGGAATATGCCGCAATGGAAGCTTTTGTGCGTTGGCGGTTTTGAAAGATTAATAAGTTTTTTATTTTTTTGGGGCTGTGGTCTGTAGAGTTTTGCTTAATATATGTTGCCGCTATCCGCAACAATCTTTTGCTTAAATGCACCAAAAAGTATTTTAACCTCTATCCGCCAGCCCTTGGGCAGTTTTGCTTTTTTGAACTGGATATATTATCTCATAAAAATTCTTTCTTCGTTATTATACATCCGTAATCTTTTACTTCCATTGTTTTACTTTGTCTTTTGCAAATATAGGAGGCTTGGTTTTTTTACTTACCGACCTAAGAATTGTTTGATCTTGAAATTAATTTATCTTTTTGATGGCTAAAATATATATACAATAATCGGCTGATCGAACATGAGGCCTTGGTAGGTGAAATGGATTCGGTTTAGAATTCACAAAGAAAAAATGCAACGCCGGCTTAGCAGATTGTTTATTTTAATTTCTATATCGTTTCTAAAATATGTTTTGTCAATTCGTTTTCTGTGTTGCCTGTGTTTATAGTTGATGCAGGTTCAAATAACATAACCGAAACTTCGTTTTCTGCAACTGGTTTGTGTTCGGTTCCTTTACGAACAATAAGAAATTCATTTTTGTTGATTACGATTGTCTTGTCTCGAAATTCTATTTTTAAAATGCCATCAATTACTAAAAACATTTCGTCTTCATTGTCGTGTTTGTGCCATATAAATTCCCCTTTTAACTTTGCAAGTTTAAGGTGTTGTCCATTTAATTCTCCAACAATTTTGGGGCTCCAGTGTTCAGAGAATAAATTTAATTTTTCTGCAATAATTACTTTTTTCATTTTGAATATTAGTCGGTTTTTGATCACTGTTTGTGAGATGAGAATTTTATGTCTACTCATTTAAAAATTGTTGAAAAAATATATAATGCTTCAACGGCTGCGGGATGGACGGTAGTAGCTCTTCCAAATAATGGACTTTAAAGTTTTGTAAATATTGCTGCGGCACTACTACAAACAGCCCAAACAAAAGTTGAATAAAATACAAATACCCACAACCTCAAATTGTTTTAAAAAACAATGAATCTAAAAATCTTTTTTGTTGACAATTCACCATTCACAACTACACTTTTATATAAATCTTTTTCCTATCCATTAGCCATGCAAAAAACCACATCATTCCAATAAAAAAAATTGCATAAATGAGCGATCCTAATCTTGGTTCAACGGGCAAAATAGGTTTGCAAATATGTTCGTAAAACCAGCCAAAAGGAGAGAGATAATTTTGTTTGCCTGCTGCATCTATTGCTCCTGGAATTTTTATTAATGCCAGTAACCTTGGCAGCACGCCACTGAGTACGAAAATGAACAAAGCATTTTTTCCAAACACATCAAAAAAAAGGCTCCATGTGCCTTTGGCATTTTTAAATTCTATTAAATAAATCATTACCGAAAGTGTGAGCAATGCAAGACCTGTGGTGTAAACGGTATAACTGCTCGACCATATTTTTTTGTTGATTGGGAAAACCATATCCCATGCAAGGCCGGTAACAATGAGCACACAACCTGCAACAAATAAGCCGTTGAGCATTTCCTGCGTTTTACCTTTTTGTAAAATATAATTGCCAGCCAGGTAGCCAAAAATTACTTGTACAATTCCGGTAAAACTGTTCATTAAACCTTCGGGATCAAAAGCTACCCCTTCACCCTTGTACATGTGGCTTTCGCCCAAAATATTTTTATCTATTCCGGTACCGAACCAGCCTGCCAAACTAAATGGATCAGATGGATTCATTATCACACATAAAAACCAATAGCCTAACAAAATAAATGCACCTGCTACAAATGCGCCCCGTACTTTAAAAAAATGAACGATGATGGATGCAAAAAAATAACACACAGCTATGCGTTGCAGCACACCAAAAATTCTCAATGTCTCAGAAGGCTTAGAAACAAAATTTCCGGCATCACCATACTTTATAAATGGAAACCAATTTAAAAAAATACCAATAAAAAAAATCAGCAATGTTCTCTTTATAATTTTGAACCAAAAAGTTTTTTCGCCTGCTGCTTCCAGTTTAGGAATTACAAAAGCCATGGCATTACCTACAGCAAATAAAAAAAAAGGAAATACCAAATCTGTTGGTGTGCAACCATGCCATGCTGCATGCTCCAACGGCGGATAAATAAAACTCCATGAGCCCGGATTATTTACCAGTATCATCAGTGCAACTGTGGCTCCTCTAAAAACATCAAGCGAATAAAAACGTTGATTCATGAGTTAATTTTAAAAGAAGGAGTTAATTTTTTTATCAAGGTAAATTATAAAATTCTTTTAAAAAATAGTAAGGGTTTGATTTTATTGTTTAAAAACTTACTTTCGGTTTTCTAATATCTGTACTGACACAAAACTTTCATAAAAACTGATTATGTCGCCATACCTGCTTTTGTCTTTTGTAGTTGGTTATTTTATTTTATTATTGATAGTGGCCTGGTACACGAGCCGAAATTCTAACAACGAATCTTTTTTTATTGGTAATAAAAATTCTAACTGGATGTTGGTGGCCTTTGGTATGATCGGTACTTCTTTGTCGGGTGTAACCTTTGTTAGTGTACCCGGTGGTGTTGGTAAAGAATCTTTCGCTTATTTTCAAATTGCAATAGGCTATCTCATAGGTTATTTCGTGGTGGCGTTTGTGTTACTACCATTGTATTACAAGCTAAACCTAACATCAATTTATGATTATTTAAGCGGCAGACTTGGTGTAAAATCGTACAAAACAGGCGCATCATTTTTTATATTAAGCAGAACATTGGGCGCTACTGCACGATTGTATTTGGTAGTAAAAATTTTGCAGGATGCAATTCTTTCACAACTTGGTATTCCGTTTTGGGTAACTACACTTATCATTTTATTAATGATATTAATTTATACTTATGAGGGTGGTGTAAAAACAATTGTATTTACAGATACTTTGCAAACTACTTTTATGCTGACTGGTTTGGTAGTTTGTGTGTTGTACATTTTACATACTATGAATCTAAATTTGTTTTCTGCTTTGGATGCCATGAAAGATAAAGGTTATTCAAAAGTATTTTTTACAGAGCCACAAAGCAAACTATTTTTTATAAAACAAATACTGGCAGGTGCATTTATTACCATCACTATGACTGGTATGGATCAGGAAATGATGCAAAAAACAATTTCAGTAAAACGCTTAGGTGATTCTCAAAAAAATATTATTACGCTTTCTATTATTCTTGTATCTGTATTATTATTGTTTCTTTTTTTGGGAGGACTTTTACATATTTACGGAACCCAGCAGGGCGTTACTGTTACGGGTGATAAATTATTTCCTGAGTTAGCACTTCACCACATGCCGCAAATCGTTTCTGTAATCTTTATTATTGCATTAATTTCTGCATTGTTTCCTAGCGCGGATGGGGCTATTACTGCACTTACCTCGTCTATATGTATAGATATTATTGGTATGCAAAGGCGTAATGATATGACGGAAGTAACCAAAAAGAAAATGAGACAAAGAGTGCATTTAATGGTAGCATTCGTTTTCCTTTTGTTTGTTTTGGTATTTTACCAGGTAAATAACCCAAGTATGATTGGGGTTATACTTAAAGTTGCTGCTTACACTTATGGGCCACTTTTAGGACTGTTTACTTTCGGGATAATTAGTAAAAGAAATGTGCATGATAACATGGTTCCATTTGTATGTATAGCTGCGCCATTAATCTGTTTTTTTGTAGATAAGTTTCAAAATGTATTATTGGGGGGGCTGCAAATTGGATCAGAACTTTTATTACTTAATGGGTTTCTTACATATATTGGTTTGTTAATAGTATCTAAAAAAGTGGAGAAACAAATAGCTAATTAATGGAAATTATAAACCTCCTAGCAGAAAATTATATCGAAAAACTCTCGAGCCCTGTGCATGCATTTCTGCAACAGATTTTAGAGGAAACAAATACTGATCATCCCCATGCACACATGATAAGTGGTGCAGTACAAGGCAAGTTTTTGCAGATGATTAGCAGAATGATAAAACCACTGAAAGTATTAGAAATAGGGACTTTCACAGGGTTTAGTGCTTTGTGCCTTGCTGAAGGATTACAAACTAATGGCGAAATTCATACGATCGAATTAAGAGAAGATGATGCCGCAACAGCACAAAAAAACTTCAATAAAACTTCTTATAAAGAAAGTATAAAATTACACATTGGAGATGCTAAAATAATAATTCCGACGTTATTACATGAATGGGATCTTATTTTTATTGATGCTGATAAAACAAGTTATATTGATTATTACGAATTAACTTTGCCGCAACTCAAAAAGAACGGTTTTATATTGGCTGATAATGTGTTGTTTCATGGGCAAGTACTCCATGAAAATATCACTGGAAAAAATGCCAAGGCAATAGATGTTTTTAATAAGCACATTGCCAATGATAGAAGAAGCGAACAGGTTTTACTTTCCGTTAGAGACGGAATTTCTATAATAAGAAAAGTATAATATGAAGAAACTTATTTTTATTATTACTGTAGTTACATCAAGCAGTAATTTATTTGCTCAAAAAATTTCACCTGATGAATATATCCATACTTACTGCAGCATGGCTGTTGCGGAAATGAAACGTTCAGGTATTCCTGCATCTGTAACACTTGCGCAGGGTATTTTAGAAACAGAATGTGGTAACAGTGAGCTGGTAAAAAAATCGAATAACCATTTTGGTATAAAATGTAAAAGCACATGGACCGGTGAAAGTGTATCACATACTGATGATGCACCTAATGAGTGCTTTAGAAAATACAATAATCCCGCAGACAGTTACAAGGATCATAGCGACTATTTAAAGACTTCACCTCGATATGCAGCTTTATTTCAATTGTCACCTTCAGATTACAAAGGTTGGGCTTATGGATTAAAAAAAGCAGGTTATGCCACCAATCCTCAATACCCACAAATAGTAATTTCTAATATTGAAAAATATAATTTACAGCAATATGATAATTTAACCGACCAGGATTTGGATGTCATTGCCATCAATAAAATAATTACTGCCCAAAAGCCGGAAGTGCAAAATATTGCTGTAGATATTACAGCCATTGAAAATTCCATTAAATTAAAAAATAGAATTAATG
Source organism: Ferruginibacter sp. (assembly GCA_031364205.1). Lineage (GTDB taxonomy): Bacteria > Bacteroidota > Bacteroidia > Chitinophagales > Chitinophagaceae > Ferruginibacter. The sequence continues at coordinate 6,785 of JANLVW010000038.1, read as the reverse complement.
GCCTTAAGGCTTTAATGGCCCCCAAGGGTTCGTCTTTGCTTGTTATAGCTTCAAAAGCAAATATTGATTTAGGAAAATTATTGGAGTTTAATGATCTCTTTACTGATGGTTTAATAAATGATGAGCAGGTAATTTATTTAGAGAAAAAACCTAAACAGGGGAATAGAGATTTTTACATTGTTTTGCAAATTGAAACCTTGTATGATATTTCGCAAAACAATGCTATTCAGTTAAAATATTTATTGCAGTTTAATAATATGGAAGTAAATCAAACTGTACAGAAAGGAACAAAAATTAAATTACGTAACACAGAAGCAACTTCTTTAACCTTTTCAAAATAATTTTACATGTCTGTTATACAGGTTAAAGATAAAAAGTTTAGACCCTATTTATCTGCAGTACAAATTGATGAACAGGTTAAAAGAGTAGCTGCTGAAATTAATACAGATTATGAAGGGAAAAGTCCTTTGTTTATAGCTATTTTAAACGGATCGTTTATGTTTGCTTCAGATCTTTTTAAAGAACTAACTATAGAAGCAGAAATTTGTTTTATAAAATTAGCATCTTATAAAGGTACCAAAAGTACAGGGCAGATAATAACTTCAATTGGCCTCGATGCTACATTAACAGGGCGTCATGTAATAATTTTAGAGGATATTGTAGATACAGGAAAAACATTATATGAATTTTTGCCACAGCTGGTAAATCACCAACCCGCATCTTTAAAAATTGCTGCTTTATTACATAAGCCTGATGCGTTGGTATACCCTATAATTATTGATTATTTAGGCTTTAATGTACCTGATAAATTTTTGCTTGGCTATGGATTGGATTATGATGGCTTTGCCAGAAATCTAAAGGAAATTTATCATCTTATTATAGACTAAATTTTCTCTTTCAAATTAAATCATAATGATTTATTTTTCTAATACAATCTATTAACAGGTTTACTTATTAAATTATTTTAATTATATTTATATAACAAGTTTTAAAATTTAAATATTTTATTGTTTGATTTTGTTTTTTTTCGGTTACCAAAATAAATAATTATACGAAGTTCTTTCGTGTTACTGTTTGAAAAAAATAGTGTCATATTGCCTGTTTTTTTGTTTTGCGCTTTCAGCCAAATCACAAAATTATCTTCGAGGTACTATCCGAGGTGAAAAAAATACTTTTTTACAAAACGCTAAGATTTATTTACATTCCTCTAAATTATCTTTTGTATCCAGTTTGGATGGGAGCTTTGGTATTCCTTCTTCAAAATTTTACGACTCTATAACCGTTAATCTAGAGGGTTATAAATCTCAAATATCTGCTATTAAAGCTGATAGCTGGCTTACTGTTACATTAAAAAGCAATGAAACAGTCTTGACTAAAAACAAACCTAAATTAATTTCAATTACAAAAGATGCAAAAGAAACTTCGAGATATAATCCAATTATTAGCGATGAAACGTATTTTAAAATAGTTGAAAATGAATTTGTAAAAACTGAAAAATTTCCCAATGCCAGTTTTTCATTATTTGTAAACAAAGCTTCCTATAGTAACGTACGTAGGTTTATAAATACGCAGAGCAAAGTGCCACCCGACGCAGTAAGAATTGAAGAGATGATTAATTATTTTAATCTTGATTACGAAAATCCGGGTGTTAATGAAATCTTTAACATCAGAAGCTCAATAGCATCGTGCCCATGGAACAAGAATAACAAACTATTATATTTAAAAACAAGTGCCAAAAAGATAGATTTAAACAAAACCCCTCCAGGAAATTTTGTTTTTCTGATTGATGTTTCCGGAAGTATGGACATGCCTAATAGACTTCCTTTATTAAAGGAGGCATTTCAGCTGTTTGTAAAAAATTTAAGGCCGATTGATAAAGTGTCTATAGTTACTTATGGGGGTGTTGTGAGCACTTGGCTAGAACCTACAAGTGGCAATGAAAAAGAAAAAATAAACAATTCTCTTGAGTTGCTTGTTGCTGCCGGCGATACACCGGGTGAATCTGCAATTATTGCCGCATACAAGCTAGCAAATTCAACCTTTATCAAGGATGGTAACAATAGGGTTATTTTGGCAACAGATGGCGATTTTAATGTTGGACAAACTTCAGAAAAAGCGCTCGATGAATTAATAACTAAACAACGTGAATCAGGTGTTTATCTTACTTGTCTTGGGGTAGGTATGGGAAATTTTAAGGACTCTAAATTGCAAACCCTTGCAAAACGGGGCAACGGTAATTATGCCTATATTGATGATTTAAATGAGGCTGAAAAAGTATTGGTGCACGAACTTACAGAAACGCTTTATACAGTTGCAGACAATGCTTTTATAAATGTAATTTTTGACGAAAAACAAATAGCCAGTTATCGGCTTATAGGATTTGATAATAAACGAGACGCAGTACAGGATGTTAGCAGTGAAATTGATGGAGGCGAGATGGGAAGTGGAAGCAGTACAATGGCTTTGTTTGAAATTGAACCTACAACAAAATGCAGCGCAGGTATTAATATTGGGAAACTGATTTTAAAATTTCACGATCCGAGTGTCCCTCCTGCAACATTAAAAGAAATAAATTATGATATTCCTTTTAATAAAGCTGATTCGGTTACAAATAGTGAAAAGTTTTCTGCTGCCGTTGCCATGTTTGGTTTAAAACTTAAAGAATCCCCTTATTTAAATAATGCAACTTGGAAAGATGTAAAATCGTATGCTTTAACTGCAGCGGATACAAAAATATATTTACAAGATGATTTTTTGAAGCTGGTTGAAAAAGCTATAAAAATTTATGAACCAGGTAAGAAAAAAAGAAAAAATGAAAGTGAAGATTGAAAAAATATTTGTGAAGTCATAACATAAAAAAGATTTCTTAGAAATAAGAAAGCTTTTTTATGTTATGAATATTCTTTAGTTTATTTTACTTCAATGCCATCATTTAACTCGGCATCTACTAAAATTCTACCACAGTTCTCACAAACCATAATTTTTTTACGTAGCTTAATTTCGCTCTGCTTTTGTGGAGGTATAGCGTGAAAACAACCCCCACAACTGTCTCTTTCAACAGCAACAACTGCCAAACCATTTCGGTAGTTATTTCTGATACGATCATATCCTACCAAAAGTCTTTCTTCCACATGTGCCCTTGCAGATTCTATGTCTTTACTAAAATGTTTTTCCTCTTTTTCTGTTTCACTTATAATTTTTTCAAGTTCGCTTTTCTTACCGCTCAGATTTGATTCTTTGGTAGAAACTGCTCTTTTTGCAATTTCAAGTTGTCTTGCTTTTTCTCCTATTTCTTCGTGTGCATCTTTAATATGTTTTTCGCACAATTTTTCTTCCAGCTGCTGCATTTCAATTTCTTTGTTGATTGCTTCAAATTCACGGCTGTTTTTTACGTTTTCGCTTTGCTTCTCGTATTTTTCAATAAGCACTTTCGCTTCTTTAATACCTTCCTTACGAAGATCTATAAATTCAGTAATGCCATTTATTTCTTCTTCAACACGGGTTTGTCGGGCATGTAATCCCTCAATTTCATCTTCCAAGTCTTTAACTTCCATAGGCAATTCACCTTTAAGTACATGAATCTCGTCAAGCTTGCTGTCAATCTTTTGCAAACGTACAAGAGAAGTCAATTTTTCTTCTACTGAAAATTCTTTAACTGCTGCCATGGTATATTTTTTTATTATATGTTTTTCGAAACAAAATATTGCACAGGGTTGGTATTGACGCCTGTTTTTTGGATGGCGAAGTTAGGGAATTTATTGCTCAAAAGATCAATAAGCAGCTCTATGGTAAACTGTTCACTTTCATAATGTCCTATATCAATTAAAAGCATTTGTTCATCTGCATCAAAAAATTCGTGGTATTTTACATCTGAAGTTATAAAAACATCAGCACCGGCAACTTTTGCACTGTTTATTAAAAAACTTCCTGCACCCCCGCAAATGGCAATTTTTTTGCAGGGTAAGTTTTTAAGTAATGTATGTTTTATCATTTTCAGTTTAAAAACAGTTGCTAATTGTTCAAGGAAATCTGCTTCGTTTATTGGCTGTGCGAGTGCACCAATTATTCCACTTCCAACCTCCTGATTGTGGTTATCTAAATTATAAACATCATGTGCCACTTCTTCGTAAGGATGATTATCCTTCATAACTTTTATAATATTGTTTTGTAACCAGTCAGGAAAGATCACTTCAATTTTTACTTCTTTATCAATATTTCTAACGCCTATACTTCCACTAAAAGGATCAGCATTTTCGCCGGGTTTAAATGTACCAATCCCTGTAATTGTAAAACTGCATTCGCTGTAATTACCAATATTGCCTGCACCCGCCGCAAACAATGCTTCACTTAATTTGTCTTCATTTTCTTTTGGAACAAATACGATTAATTTTTTAAGAATATCCTTTTTAGGACATAAAATACGGACATTTTGAAGACCAAGCATTTCTGCAATTTTACCATTAACACCTGCAAGTACGTTATCTAAATTAGTATGAACAGCATAAATAGCAATATCATTTTTAATAGCTTTAATGATGGTTCGTTCTACGTAATTCGATCCGTTTAATTTTTTTAAACCCTTAAATACAATAGGATGGTGTGCAATAATAAGGTTACATTTTTTTTCGATTGCTTCCTGCACAATTGCTTCTGTGCAATCGAGACTGATAAGTGCTCCGGAACAAAAATCTTTAGCATTGCCGGTAATTAAACCTGCATTGTCATAATCTTCCTGTAATGAACAAGGGGCAATTGTTTCAATAAAATTGGTAATATCTTTAATATTCATTTAAATATTTTTTTCAATATTAAAAGTATGTTGAAATTTTAAATTGTGCTTAATCAAAGTAATCCGTTTCTATTAGTAATAAATGAACTATATAATAAACCCCATGAAATATTTTTCGAATTATACTCAGTATAAAAAGGCACTTCAAAAAATTGCGGATATAAAATATGCTTCTGCCGTACTGCAGTGGGATCAGGAAACTTACCTACCAAAAAATAGTAACGATGGCAGAGGAAGACAAATTGCCACTTTAGATGAACTGGCTCATGAGCAGTTTACAGATAGTAAATTGGGAGATTTAATGAGTGAAATACTTCTTTCAAATCAATTAAGTGACCATGAAAAAAGAAACGTAACACTGAGTTTGGAAGACTATAATAAAAATAAAAAACTTCCCTCGTCATTTGTCCGTAAAATGAGTGAGGTGGTTAATAAAAGCTTTCATGCCTGGTTAAATGCACGCCGAGAAAATAAATTCAGCATTTTTAAAAATCCTTTGCAGGAAATTATTGAATTAAAAAAACAAGAGGCTGATCTGTTGGGCTATGAAAATCACCCTTACAATGCATTGATGAATAATTACGACAAAGGTTTAACAACAACAATTGTTGATAAATTATTTTCAAATCTACAGCCACAGCTTTCCCATATATTGGAAAAAATTACAGCTCAACCTAATACTGATGATAGCATGCTGCATCAGCATTTTGATAAAACAGTACAATGGGATACAGGTATTGAGATTTTAAAAAGAATGCATTTTAATTTTGATGCAGGGCGACAGGATATCAGTGAGCATCCATTCACAACAAACTTTAGCAGCAAAGATGTAAGAGTAACCACAAGGATAAATGAAAATGATTTTGGTAATATGTTATGGAGTTGCATACATGAAGGCGGGCATGCACTGTATGAGCAAGGCTTACCGGACGATGAATATGGATTGCCTCTGGGTGAATATTGCAGCCTGAGCATTCACGAAAGCCAGAGCCGTTTATGGGAAAATTGTATTGGTCGTAGCTTACCTTTCTGGAAACATAACTATAAGCTGTTGCAACAAAAATTTCCTAAGCAGTTTCAAAATAAAACGGTTGAAGAATTTTATGCAGCCATCAATAAAGTACAGCCATCACTAATTCGAACGGAGGCGGATGAAGTTACTTATCATTTTCACGTAATGATTCGTTATGAAATTGAAAAATTATTGATAGAAGGAGCGCTCAAAACAAAAGATGTACCGTCATATTGGAATGAAAAGTATAAAAATTATTTGGGAGTTTCTGTTCCCAACGATGTGCAGGGTTGCCTGCAAGACGTACATTGGAGCCATGGAAGTTTTGGATACTTTGCAACTTACAGTTTTGGAAGCTTATATGCGGCACAATTTTATCTGAGCATAAAAAATGTTCATTCAAATATTGAAAATGAAGTTTGCCAAGGACAAACAGAAAAAGTTTGGGATTGGTTAAAAAATAATATCTACAGGCATGGTAGATATTTTAATTCTGAAGAATTGTGTAAAGCGGCAACAGGCAAAGTTTTAGACAGTAAATATTTTATAGATTATTTAAAAAATAAATATTTACAATAGCTTTACAAACTTTTTTATAAAAAAAATCCGACTGCAATATTATCTATACTCCTTCTAAAAAATTTTTTAAAAAACAAACATTAAGAAAAGCGTGAGAAAAAGATTCCCCAACTCTTAGTATTATTAAGATTAACACTTTTTTAATCTTTATATTTTTGTGTTTGAACAATTTTTAGCAATAATTTCTGTTATATTACAATCAAGCCAGAAATGGTATCCAATATCCCAAATAGTAAAACAATTTTCCCATGAGCCCAAAAATGCTCATTAAGCAAATAAGTTTAGTATCATTATTTGTATTAATAACTTTTTTGTCAAAATCACAACTTGTAACAAAGTTTAATGCTACGCCGCTTTCAGGTTGTGCACCTTTCACCGTAAATTTTTCAGATCAATCAACCGGTA
>JANLVW010000018.1:0-7050 GCA_031364205.1 Ferruginibacter sp. | reverse complement strand
TTTTAATATAGCCATGCAAAGCGTGCCACTTAAAAAAATGAGCGAACCGGAAGAAGTTGCAGCCCTTGTGAAGTATCTTATCAATCAAACATCTATTACTGGCCAAACAATAGACATAAACGCAGGTTCAATAATGAATAGCTAATGTTATATATTTCTGCATAAATTATCAATTATGACGTACCAAATTATCCATTATAACTTTACCTTTGCGGCAATAATATAAAAAAGAATCAAACTTATTTTTATGGCATATGATGTAATTGTTTTAGGAAGTGGTCCAGGTGGTTATCCCGCAGCTATTCGTGCAAGCCAGCTTGGCAAAAAAGTAGCTATTATTGAGCGTGAGAGTCTTGGTGGAATCTGTTTAAACTGGGGTTGTATACCTACGAAAGCGTTGCTAAAAAGTGCGCAGGTATTTGAGTATGCAAAACATGCAGCAGATTATGGTATTAAAATAGAAAACCCTTTAGCAGAATTTGATTCTGTGATTAAACGCAGCCGTGGCATTGCAGAAAAAATGAGCAAGGGTGTAACATTTCTTATGAAAAAAAATAAGATTGATGTTATTATTGGTACAGGAAAACTAATTTCTGCAAACAAACTGGAAGTAACTGCCGCAGACGGAACCAAGCAAACACTTGATGCAACTAATATAATTATTGCAACAGGAGCAAGAGCAAGAGAATTACCTGCTTTGCCTATTGACGGAGAAAAAATTGTTGAGTATAGAAAAGCCATGGTGTTGCCTAACCAGCCAAAAAGTATTATTGTTTGTGGCAGCGGTGCAATAGGTTGTGAGTTTGCATACTTCTACAACAGCATGAATACAAAAGTTACAATTGTTGAATATATGCCAAGAATTGTTCCTGTAGAAGATGAAGATATCAGTAAAGAACTGGAAAAGCAATTTAAAAAACAAGGCATTACCATCATGACGAGCAGTGAAGTGCTAAAGGTTGACACGAGCGGTGAAGGTGTAAAAGCGACCGTTAAAACGGCTACAGGAGATGTAATTCTTGAAGCTGATATATTATTAAGTGCAGTTGGAATTATTGCTAATATTGAAAACATTGGTTTGGAAGAGTTGGGTGTAAAATCAGAGAAAGGAAAAATTTCTGTTGATGCCTACGGACAAACAAATATTAAAGGGTTATACGCAATTGGGGATTGTACACCTGGGCAGTCTTTGGCACATGTTGCAGGTAAGGAAGGTATAAATGCAGCAGAACATCTTTGCGGACATAAAGTAACACCTATAGACTACAATAACATACCGGGATGTACTTATTGCACACCCGAAGTTGCATCAGTTGGTTACACAGAAAAAGCTGCAAAAGAAGCAGGTTATGAAATTAAAGTTGGAAAATTTCCATTTGTGGCGAGCGGTAAAGCAACTGCAGGTGGCGCAACAGAAGGTTTTGTAAAAGTAATTTTTGATGCAAAGTATGGCGAATTTTTAGGTTGCCACATGATTGGTGCAATTGTAACATAAATGTTTGCAGAAGCTGTTTTAGCAATAAAACTGGAAACGACAGCGCATGAATTATTAAATGCAATACATCCCCACCCTACTATGAGCGAAGGCTTGAAAGAAGCCGTGGCTGTGGCTTACGGTGAAGCAACAGACGTGTAGGAAGACATGAGATATTAAATATTAGAATCAAGATAAGAGTATCAAGATAGAAGTATCAAGACAAAAGAAAAAAAGAAAGAGCCTTTACATGTTGAAGGCTCTTTTTTTTATAACAATGTTATTAGTAATCAATTTATTTTGCGAAAAATTTCTTTAAAATATCCGTTACTTGTGCGGCTGGATCTTTGGGGATTTTTGTTTCCTGCAGACTGATGTTGTAAAACATACCTTCCAATGCTTTTGAGGTAACATAATTAGATAAATCGGTTTTTACTTTTTGCTGCGAAAACATATTGTATTTACTAAAAACATCCTTCCAATATTTATCGGCATTTACCTGCTTTAACGAATTTTCAATTACGGGACGCATTCTTTCCATTAACGTAGCAGTGGTAGTTTTTTTAAGAAAATCTGTTGCTGCATGGTCGCCACCACGAAGAATATTTATACCGTCTGTTACCGTCATTTGTTTAATGGAATTGAAAAAGATTTGACCAACCTGCTCGGCTGCATTTTCGGCTGCGGAATTCATGGAAAGAATTGCTTTATCTACCAAAGCGCCTGCACCAATGCTTCTCAGCGTTTTTTCTGCCTTTAAAGCTTCAGCAGGCATAACAATTTTAATGACTTCATTTTTTAGATAGCCACCTTTAGAACTCAACGTTTTAGTTGTAGTGTCAGTAGCAACACGAAGCGCTACTTTTAAACCGCTTACAATATCTGCATTGCTTAGACCCAAACCCGAGTTGCCTGATTTACCGGTATTTAAAATACTTTTATTTGACTCAGCACCTTTCTTTATTTTATCAAACATTCCCTGTGCCTGTATTTGCTGATTTGTAACTGCAATAAGAATGAGTAGAATAATTTGTTTCATAATTTTATTTTAATAAAACACTAAGGATTAATAAACTTGCTAAGGGTGGGTTAAAAAAGTTGATAAAAGATAAAATGATGAAGGGCTGCGGTGGACTGAGCGAGGTACAAATACGTTGGATACGCCAGAGGTGAATAGGCAACTTATTTGTACGGTACAGCGAAGGAGACCGAACAATTGTTAATGATTGCTACGCTGTAAAAAGCCCCAAAAAATTATTTAAAAATTTGTTTTCTTTATTGACTTATTACTGCTTAATTTACTTTTAAAAATACAAAATGAAAATAGCAGTACTTGGTGCGGGGATGGTTGGACGAACAATTGCAACAGATTTATCTAAAGATTTTGATGTAACATCTTTTGACAGAGATAAAACTAACTTAGATATTTTAAGAAAATATACAAATGTTAAATGCATAAAAGCCGACCTTAGTTTGCAAGAAAGTTTTAACGAGCTGTTAAAAGACTTTGACCTGATAGTGAATGCCGTACCGGGTTTTATGGGTTATAAAACTTTGGAAGCAATAATAAATTGTGGGAAGAATGTTGCGGATATTTCATTTTTTTCTGAGGATGCCTTGGCTTTGCATGAGCTGGCGGTACAAAAAAATGTAACAGCTATTGTAGATTGTGGCGTTGCACCAGGGATGAGTAATTTAATTTTAGGATACCATAATTCTTTGATGAAAATTGACAGTTTTGAATGTATGGTTGGTGGGCTCCCAAAACTAAGAGTAAAACCTTTTGAATACAAGGCCCCATTTTCACCCATAGATGTTATTGAGGAATATACAAGACCTGCACGCTATGTGGAGAACGGATTTATAATTACCAAACCTGCATTGAGCGATGCAGAGTTAATAAATTTTGAGCATGTCGGCAGTTTAGAATCTTTTAACACTGATGGGTTACGCAGCATTTTATTTACAATGAAACATATACCTGATATGAAGGAAAAAACTCTTCGGTACCCGGGACACATTTCATTGATACAGGCATTGATGCAGGCGGGTTTTTTTAATGAAGTAGAAATAAATGTGAAAGGGAAAAATGTTAGTCCACTTGATGTAACATCGGCTATTTTATTTAACCAATGGAAATCTGAACCCGGTGCTGCTGAATTTACAATTATGAAAATTATTATAAAAGGAACAGAAAATACTGTACAAAAAAAGGTAGAATATTTATTGTATGATGAATATGATACAGCCACGCAAACGCCATCTATGAGCCGCACTACAGGTTACGCATGCAACGCTTTTGCCAACTTAATCATCAATAAAAAGTTTGATAAGAAAGGTGTGTTTCCACCGGAACTTATTGGGCATGATGAAGAATGTTTTAAATTTGTAATGAACTATTTGAAGGAGCGTTGTATAATTTATAATATGAGTTAAGCCCTGTAAAAAAAATATTGGAAGATTTCCTCTAAAATTTAGAAATAAATTATATTCGAATTAAACCCTGGTTTAAATACTGTTGATTATTTTTGCGCAGCCAACAAAAACACGATGAAAAAATTAATTACGCTTATTCTTCTTGCAACTTTTTTTATTGCATGCAATGATGATAAAGAAACCGTAGATTCAAGTATACAGCCTGTTAAAACAAACAGCGTTAAAACAATTGCATACAATATTATTGCGCAGTATCCCCACGATACAGCGAGCTACACGGAAGGATTAGAAATTTATAATGGGAAACTGTATGAGAGTGGTGGGGATTTTAAGAATTCATTTCTGCAATTTGGAGATTTAAAAACCGGAAAAATTGATAAAACGTATAAGATGGGAACTGACAGTATTTTTGGTGAGGGTATTACCATTCTAAATAATAAAATCTATCAATTAACCTGGCAGACACACGACGTTTTTGTTTACGATGTAAAAGATATTACAAAAGTTATTCAAAAACTTAAATGGCCTTACGAAGGTTGGGGAATGACAAATAATGGCACCGATTTAATTATTACAACGGGAGGTACAGATTTGTACTTTGTAGATCCTACAAATTTTAAAATAAAAAATACTGTACATATTCATGATGACAATGGGCCGATTGATAGTGTAAATGAATTGGAATATGTTGATGGATTTATTTGGGGAAATCTATATACCACAAAAAATATTCTAAAAATCAATCCGCAAACAGGAGCTGTTGTAGGTAAAATGAATTTTAATAGTTTACCCGGAACAGACAGTATACCGAGGAGAACAGAATACTTTAATGGGATTGCTTACGATAGTACAACCAAAACCTTTTTTATAACAGGAAAAAGATGGCCAAAGATTTATGAAGTAAAAGTGAATTAAGATTTTTCAATAATATAAATTAGTGAGCTGCATTTATCCGGATTAATTAACGTTTTAATATTAGAGACAAAGCCCATCAAAAAAGCCTTAATTAAATTACTCTTTCCACTTTTATACTTTTCACTAAGCATGCTAACATAAAAACTATCGAACCACATTGGCTTAATTTTTTTAATAGTTAAACCATGTTGTTCAACGAGTCTTTTCATGCTGGCAGGTGAGAAATGATACAAATGTCTTGGAACATCGTAAGCCGCCCAAAATGCACCGTAATGCTGTGCATCGTAGCTTGTATAATTTGGAACAGCAATAAATATTTTTCCTATATCAGTCACTATATTCTTTAATTGCCCTATGTACTCATGCAACTGGTGAACATGCTCTAACACATGCCACATCGTTATTGCGTCATAACTATTAGGGGGTAAATTGAAAATATTATTAGATGGCTGTGGTTCAATACCATAAAGGGTTTTAGCTTTTTCCCTTGCAGTTTCATCAGGTTCCAGACCTGTTATTTCCCAACCTCCGGTTTTCATAGTATTTAAAAAAGCACCTGTGCCGCAGCCAATATCTAAGATATTTCTGTTAGATTTTTCAGTTGCTATTTCTATTAATTTCTTCTTACTTTGTAGTGTTTTTTTTCTGATTAAATGGTAAAGTCTATTTACTAAACCGGCCTGTATATCACTGTGCGAAATATAATCTTCAGAAGCATAATACCTGCCTATTTCATTTTGTTCAGCAACATTTTGGGTAAATAACAAAGTGCAGGTTTTGCATTCTTCAACGCTAAAATATTCGCCCGAAACTGTATAATCTTTTGCTGAAAATAATTCTACTAATTCATTGCTTTTGCAAACCGGACACGATGTATATGTAACCATTAAAATTATTTCAGAAATTACAAAAACGATTAAGGAATATTTTTGTATTTATTTGAAGCTTCGTTCAATTTATATTCATGGGAAATACCAAAAGATTTATTCTGATTTTTATTATTCAAGTATATAAAAATTAAAACAATTGATAAAACAAAAAAAACAACTGCCCATATCCACCATTTATTTTTCTTTACAGGAACCATTTCAGTTAAGAGTTCTGTCATTGAATTCCTATCCGTTTCTTTATCACCAACTAAAATTGCATGCGAATCGTCCGGATGAATAACCCGTTCTGCATAAACCGGCGGTGTAAAAAAATCATCCGCTTTAATTTCCTTGAAGGAGAGTTTATCATTTAGTGCTTTTGTAAAAACACCAACACCGGGAATAGAAAAGTGAGCTTCTTCTTTTAAATTTAAAATTTCAGAAGAAATATTTTTTAACTGATAGGCTGCTTCTTCAAAACTTATGTTTTTATTTACTGCAATGTATTCGGTAAGATTTTTACTATCCGTAATATCGTTTGAAAATAAAATATGGGTAAGAGGAGCATCAATTTTTTGAACGCCAAAAATCGAAACCGAAGGTTCAGATTTTGTATGCAAAATGCCGATTTGTGGCAGGGCACAATTGCCATATTGAAAAAGATAATTTGCTATGAGCTTTTGCATAATGCAATAATAAAACTTACTTATTAAAATCGCAATAAAATTCCTCCCAGAAAGTTAGCCCCATATACTTCATAGTTATGCCAGCGCTCATATTTACTGTTTAAAATATTATTTGCATCAGCCCAAACAGAAAAGTTTTTATTTATTTTGACTTCAAAACCTGCACTTAAATCGGTACCACCTTTCATCGATAAAGCTTTATTACCCTTTGCAAGATAATTACTGCCATCAAAAATGTACAAATCAGATTTTATTAAAACGGTTTTAAAAGCCCACCATCTTAATGAACTTTTTATTTCCACAGGCATTGTATGCCATGCACGGTCGTTGCTTATCATCGATGTATATCCATTAAAAGTGATTCCCGCCGTAAGCGAAAATTTATCCTGATTAATATAACCGATATCTCCGTGAATTCTAAAGTTATTAACGCTTGCTTCGTTACTAATTTTAAAAGATTTATTATCTATAGCGGTATCATTTATAAAAAATGGTAAATTTTTATATTGAACCAACCCTACTTTCGCACTCAAATTAAAATGTTTTGCAAAACTTGCTTTTAGCCCACCATAATATTCTGTTTCTTTAGTATTTAACTGACTAAATACAGGCGACAAATAAGGATTTATCTCTGTAAGATTTTTGTAACTGTTTTTTACCAAACGCCCTA
>JANLVW010000781.1:0-14376 GCA_031364205.1 Ferruginibacter sp. | reverse complement strand
AAGAAGCTTTAGGCAAAGAAATTTTAGCACATATGGATGCATTGCTTGCTGCCACAGATTATGCAGGATTGAAAAAATTAATTGAAGACAATAATATAAAATGTGGCATCAGCAAAACCTGCAACTGGACCGATATCAGAGAATTTAATTTGATGTTCAATACAAAAATTGGCAGTGTAGCAGAAGAAGCTGAAACAATTTATTTACGTCCGGAAACTGCACAGGGAATTTTTGTAAACTTTTTAAATGTGCAAAAAAGTGGTCGTATGAAAATACCTTTTGGTATTGCACAAACGGGTAAGGCTTTTAGAAATGAGATTGTTGCCCGCCAGTTTATTTTTAGAATGCGGGAATTTGAACAGATGGAAATGCAGTTTTTTGTGAGCCCTGGTTCGCAAAAACATTGGTACTATTACTGGAAAGACGAAAGAAAAAAATGGCATGAAAGCATTGGGATTCCTGCAGAAAAATTGCGGTTTCACGAGCATATAAAACTGGCGCATTATGCAGATATGGCACTCGATATTGAATTTGAATTTCCGTTTGGATGGAAAGAACTCGAAGGCATTCACAGCCGTACCGATTATGACCTTACACAACACGCAACCTTCAGCAAAAAAAAGATTCAGTATTTTGATAATGACTTAAACGAAGAAGGAAAACCTTTTGGTAATTACACTCCATATGTGGTGGAAACTTCAGTTGGACTTGACCGCTTATTTTTAACTGTTCTTAGCCTTGCTTACCAAAATGAAAAATGGACTAAAGAAGATGGCACTGAAGATGGACGTGTTGTTTTAAAAATTCCTGCAAAACTTGCTCCCACAAAACTTGCAATTTTGCCTTTACTTAAAAAAGATGGTCTGCCCGAAATTGCTAAAGAATTGATGAATGAATGCAAACAAAGTTTTCATTGTTTTTATGAAGAGAAAGATGCTATTGGAAAACGTTATCGCCGCATGGATGCAATAGGAACCCCGTTCTGCGTAACAATAGATCACCAGACCAAAGAAGACAATACAGTAACTATTCGCTGTAGAGATGATATGCGGCAGGAAAGAATTGCCTTGAGCGAAGTGAAGGAATTGGTAGAGCGACTGACTAAATAAAAATAAAAAGAGGCTATTAAACTAAATGATAGTCTCTTTTTATTATAGAATAAGCTAGAAAATGGCAAAAATTGATACTGCTTTTACTCCTTTAAAGCTACCGTTATATACAGAAGTATATCTTCTTGATGGTGCTAAACTTGTTAAAAGGCAAGCTCAGTGCTATTAAAAAGAATTAACCGTTTAATAAAAAAATTTAACTAAAACATCTTCTAAATGATTGACAAATTGTATTAAATTAAAAATAAAATTTTAAAAAAATTATTGTTTTAATATATATTTAACCACATAATAAAATAAACTTCTAAAGATTTTAATAAAACAAAAAAATTATTAAATACACTTTTCAATTCAAAAGTTATTCTTACTATGTGCTATAAGTTTTTTTGGTAAAACCGATTAATTCACTAGTTTTAACGTGAAGATTAGCTTCACACCCATTATTACTAACCATAAACTTAATTAACATGGCAGGAAAATTAACAGCGTATTGCATGAAAACGAAGGAAAAAAATGTTGAAATGCACGAAGCAGTGATCACTAAAACATCCCGTGGAGGCTACATGGCCCAAGGCAACGACGGCAAAGGAAATAAAATGACTACTATGCTAGGCGAAGCAAGAGCTTTGGAAGCTGTAAAAGATGGCGTAGCTAAAAAAGGCTGGTAATTCAGAAGATATTAGATGCAAAATTTTAGACAAAAGATTTTGGCGGCTCATGGGGTCGCCTTTTCTTTTTATGTTAATCCAATTTCTGATATTCTAATGCTTTGTTTAAAAACCGGGATATCATTGCCATCGATTTTATGTCTTCTACAACTAAAATGCCGTTTTTACCTACTTGTTTTAGTTTGGCTTTATTGGTGGTTTTCTGTAAAAACAGTAATACTTTATTAAACGTTTCACTTTGAAAGTAAGGCGACTCCGAATTAGATACAAAAAAGCATTTTAAAACATCATTTTTTAAAAACATTCTTTCAAAACCCAATACTACAGCTATTTTACGGCAACGTACTGTGGTAAACAAATCTTCTACCTGTTCAGGTATCGGTCCAAAACGATCCAGCATTTCTGCATGAAAAGCAACGAGATCTTCTTCCGTGTCTCAATGATCTAATCTGCTGTACAACGACAATCTTTCTGTGATACTTTCAACATAACTATCAGGTATTAAAATTTCCAGGTCAGTATCAATTGAACAATCTTTTACAAAATCATCCTGCTCTCTTATTTCGTCCTTAAACAAATCTCTAAATTCATTTCGTTTTAATTCCTTCACTGCTTCGTCCAGTATTTTCTGGTACATTTCAAAACCTATTTCTGCAATAAAACCACTTTGCTCGCCACCCAGCATATTACCTGCTCCACGTATATCAAGATCACGCATAGCAATTTGAAAACCACTTCCCAGATCGCTGTATTGTTCCAAAGTGCTTAATCTTTTTCTGCTGTCCGTAGGTAATGTACTCATGGGCGGTGCCAATAAATAACAGAATGCTTTTTTATTGCTGCGCCCCACACGACCACGCAATTGGTGCAAATCGCTTAACCCAAACTGGTGGGCATTGTTTACAATAATGGTGTTTACGTTTGGTATATCTACGCCACTCTCTTCAATGTTTGTACACACCAAAACATCGTATTTTTTATCCATAAAATCGAGGATGGTATCTTCCAACTGGTCACCGTCCATTTGTCCATGTGCAAATGCAATACTAACATCCGGACATAGACCCTGTATCAATCCCTTCATTTGCGCAAGATCTTTTACCCGATTATGAATAAAGAAAACCTGACCGCCTCTTTCAACCTCATAATAAATAGTATCTCTGATGGTATCTTCATTAAAAACCTGTACTTCAGTTTGTATAGGTTGCCTGTTGGGCGGCGCGGTATTGATGATACTTAAATCCCGTGCTCCCATCAAACTAAACTGTAACGTACGTGGAATTGGCGTTGCGGTTAGTGTGAGTGAATCTACTGTTGTTCTTAAAGTTTTTAATTTTTCCTTTGCGGCTACGCCAAATTTTTGCTCTTCATCAATAATCATGATACCCAGGTTTTTAAACTGTGCATCTTTTCCCAACAAAGAATGTGTACCGATAATAATATCAATTTTCCCCTCTGCCAGTTTTGCAAAAGTTTCTTTGCGTTGTTTGGCAGTTTTAAAACGGTTTACAAAATCTACCGTCACAGGAAAATCTTTTAATCTATCGCTGATAGTTTTGTAATGCTGATAAGCAAGAATTGTTGTGGGTACCAAAATGGCAGCCTGCTTTCCATCGCATACAGTTTTAAATGCAGCACGTATGGCAATTTCTGTTTTACCAAAACCCACATCGCCACATACCAACCTATCCATTGGAATCGGTTTTTCCATATCCCTTTTTACATCTTCACTTGCTTTAGCCTGGTCAGGTGTGTCTTCATAAATAAAACTTGCCTCAAGTTCGGTCTGCATATAATTATCCGGACTGTGCGCAAAGCCTTCCAGACTTTTTCTTTGGGCATATAATTTTATAAGATCGGTAGCAATATCTTTTACCTGTTTCTTCGTTTTGTCTTTCAGTTTTGCCCATACATCGCTGCCCAATTTATTCATTTTGGGTATGCTTCCTTCTTTGCCGCTGTACTTACTTATTTTGTGTAGCGATGAAATATTTACATACAACAAATCCCCGTCTTTGTATTGTATGCGTACGGCTTCCTGCATTTTTCCGCTTGCATCAATCTTCTGCAAGCCACTGTACACGCCTACTCCATGGTCAATATGGCTTACATAATCTCCGGGCTGTAATTCCCTTAATGTTTTTAATGTAAGTGCTTTGTTTTTGCTGAAAGCTTGTTTTACTTTGTATTTATGGTAACGTTGAAATATCTGATGATCGGTATAACAAACCAATTTTAAATCTTCATCAATAAAACCTTCGTGTATAGAAAATGGTATTGGTGTTACCTGAATTTCGGCTTTTAAATCTGTAAAAATGGTATGTAATCTTTCTAACTGTTTTGGGTTGTCAGCAAAAATAAAAATGTTGAAATCCTTCTTTTCAAACTCCTGTAAGTTTTTTATAAGCAAATCGAATTGCCTATTAAAAGATGGTTGAGGTTTGGTGTTGAATTGAAAGCTTGTCAGGCTGAGCTTGTCGAAGCCGGGGTGAAGTAAATTCAGATCCTTTTCTGTTTGCATCGCCTTCGGCAAACTCAGGCTGACATCGTTATTCTTTGAACCAAAATATGCTTTCTTTCCAATCTCCACAATATGTCTTTCTCTGATTTCATTTTCCAGCATTTCTACATCAACAAAATCAGCAGCATTTAACTCTTTTATAAATAAATTATCCGAAGTATTTTCGTCTATTTCTTTAAATGTAAAAAGTGAAACGCCATCTGTTTCATCTTCTATTTTTTCTTTAATAAATTCCCAGTCTTCCATCCACACAACGGTATTCTCCGGAAGAAATTCCAGTAAAGAAACTTTTTCACCGGTTTCAAATTGTGTTTCTAC
Source organism: Ferruginibacter sp. (assembly GCA_031364205.1). Classification (GTDB taxonomy): domain Bacteria; phylum Bacteroidota; class Bacteroidia; order Chitinophagales; family Chitinophagaceae; genus Ferruginibacter. The sequence continues at coordinate 9,760 of JANLVW010000781.1, read as the reverse complement.
ATTTGGAATAATATTTACCTGCAATAATTTTCTTTCGCTTAACTGTGTTTCCGGGTCAAATATGCGAATACTATCCACCTCATTACCAAACAATTCTATGCGGTACGGCTTTTCATTTCCAAAAGAATAAATGTCCAATATTCCACCACGTACAGCAAACTGTCCGGGCTCATATACAAAATCTGTTTTTGTAAAGCCATGCTCTATAAACCGCTGCAGCATTGTATTTACATCGAGTTCATCTGCCTGCTTTATGCTGATAATGTTTTCTGAAAGTGTTTTAGATAAAACCACTTTTTCAAAAATTGCTTCAGGATATGTAATTACAATTTTTTTTGCCTGAGATAAGTTTTTTGCCTGAGTAATCTTGGTCAAAGCTTCTGTGCGAAGCATTACATGACTGCTGTTTAAAAGCTGATAATTTTTTTTATTTTTAAAGGAAGAAGGAAAATAAAATATATCCAGCGCTCCGGTTATATTTTCAAGTGAATTGTGAAAATATGCGGCTTCTTCAGCATCTCTTAAAATTACAAGGTGATTGATTTGAGATGCTGATTCGTTTGAATGAACCGCTGCCAATATAAATTGAGAAGAGCTGCCCTGCAATCCTTTTAAATGAAAATGCTGCGGTCTGGACATTGAAATTATTTCCACAATTTTAAAACTGCGGGGATCATTTTTGTACATACTCATCAACACATCTGCATTCATATTCTTCGGTAAAGGTAATTACAATGTGCTAATCTGCTGATGAGATAATATACTAATAATTGTCTTTTGGGGAAACATTAAATGTTTACAGGAATTTTAAATTTGAAAAATTAGCATGTCAGCAAATTATCTCATTAACAATTTTCTTATAACTTACATAAAACTTATTTCATGTTACAACCATGGTTAAATGCAACCGTTATAAAAATTGAACAGCAAACGTATAATACCCGCCGTTTTTTTATACAAATGCCCGATGCATATGCTTTTGATTTTAAGCCCGGACAATTTGTAACATTGGATTTACCCATACATGAAAAGCCAAACAAACGCCTAAGAAGTTATTCTATAGCCAGCTGGCCTGATGGCAGCAATGTGTTTGAACTATGCATTGTATTATTAGAAGGCGGTGCCGGAACGACTTATCTTTTTAATGAAATAATAGAAGGTTCACAACTCACACTCCGAGGACCTGTGGGCGTATTTACCTTACAAGATCATACGCTTGAAAATGATTTGTTTTTAATTTGTACGGGTACAGGTATTGCACCTTTTAGAAGCATGTCAAATTTTGTTAAACTACACAGCTTATCACATAAAAATATTTACCTGTTATTTGGTTGCCGCACTAAGGCAGATCTGTTATATTTTGAAGAATTAAAAGCGCTGAGTGATGGCATGCCGAATTTTCATTACATACCAACGTTGAGCCGTGAACGATGGGAAGGCGCAAACGGATATGTGCATGAAGTGTATGAAAATATTTTAAAAACAAATAATAATCCGATAGCCAATTTTATGCTTTGTGGCTGGCGTGCCATGATAGATGAAGCCAAATTAAGAATTGTAAATTTAGGCTACGACAGAAAAGCTGTGCATTCGGAGTTGTATGGCTAATTTGAAATGATGAATTAGGAATGATGATTATACAAGATTCAAAACTCATTGTTCCTAATCTTTAATTCATCATTAAAGTTCTTCCAGCCTAAAACTCTCCTTCATCCTTATACCTTTCTCCGTCATTTGCAATGTGCAACATTCAATGTTAGGATCATGTTCAAAAAACAATATATAATCATTTTGCTGTGCTTCGGTAAGAAATGATTTTTTTTCGTTTAGCGTAGTCAACGGAAACATATCATAAGCCATTATATAAGGTAAAGGAATGTGCCCTGCGGACGGTAATAAATCTGCCATATACAAAATTGTTTTACCCTTGTAATTTATTTGTGGTAGCATCATGGCTTCCGTATGTCCAAACACCTGACGTATCATGATATTGGCAGGAAAGTCATTTGGATATTCTTCAATAAATTTCAGTTTACCACTTTGTTGTATAGGTAAAATATTTTCTTTTAAGAAAGATGCTTTTTCTCTGTCGTTAGGCTCTACAGCCCATTTCCAATGCCTTGCATTACTCCAATAAGTAGCATTTTTAAATGCGGGTACAAGTTTATCATTTACTTTTTCTATTGCGCCACCGCAGTGATCAAAATGCAAATGTGTAAGCAACACATCTGTAATATCGTCTTTTGAAAAACCATGTTTGGCCAAAGATTTTTCCAGCGTATCATTCCCATGCATGTAGTAATGGCCAAAGAATTTTGCATCCTGTTTATTGCCCATGCCTGTATCTACCAAAATCAATCTGCCTTGGTCTTCAATTAACAAACAACGTAGCGCCCAGGTGCACATATTATTTTCATCTGCCTGGTTTATTTTATTCCATATACTTTTTGGCACAACGCCAAACATTGCACCACCGTCTAGTTTAAAATACCCGGCATTTATGCTATATAATTTCATAATAAAATTCTAATTTAAGATTGCTGTTTTATTTGTCTTTTGCTGAGCAGCAGTAAGCAACAAAAACACGAAGCCAATTGCAAAAAACACAACCAAAGAAAGTATTGATTGTCTTATGCTGTACAGTCCCTCTATTAATCCAAATGTAAATAACCCAATTACTATGGCAAACTTTTCTGTAATATCATAAAAGCTAAAAAACGAAGCAGTATCTTTTGTTTCCGGCATCATCTTACTGTAAGTAGAACGGCTTAATGACTGTATGCCGCCCATTACCAAACCAACAAGTGCAGCAATAATGTAAAAATGCATTTCTGTAGAAATAAAATAACCTGCAATACAAACGCCTATCCAAAGCAAAACAGTAAAAATAAGCACCTGTACATTTCCAAATTTTGTAGATAGTTTACTCATCATTATTGCGCCAACAATAGCAACCAATTGTATAATGACAGCAGTTATAATAAGTTTACTGTTTTCCAGTTTCAATTCTTTTATTCCAAAATCTATAGCTACCAGCATTACTGTTTGTACGCCCATACTGTAAAAGAAAAATGCTGATAAAAATCTTTTTAAAACAGGCATGTGCTTTACCTCATTCCAAACTTTTTTTAACTCTATAAATCCATTTGCCAATACATTGGTTTTACTTTTTCTTTCAGCTTTTGCAGTGGTGGGCAAAACATTAAATGTTATTTGCGCAAATGCTACCCACCAAACCCCTACTAATAAAAAAGTAAGCTTTAGCGGCAAGGCGCTGTCCGGCATCATCAACACTAAACCGAAACCAATCATCTGCATAATTACACTGCCAATGTAACCTAATGAATAACCTTTTGCACTGATGCTGTCCATATCTTTCTCAGCTGCAATTTCCGGCAGATAAGAATTATAAAACACCTGGCTCCCGTAAAACCCAATACCAGCAAACATAAAGCACATAAGACCCAAAGTGATATGGTTACCATCAAAAAAATACATTAGCGAACAACTTGCAGCACCGATATAACAGAAAAACTGCATAAAATTTTTCTTGTTTCCTTTATAATCTGCAATAGAAGAAAGGATGGGGGAAATAACAGCAACCACCAAAAAACCAAATGCTAATACATAATCTTTCAACTCTGTATTTACGAAAGTGCGTCCAAGAAATTTAATTCCGTTTGGAAATTTTTCCAGCCCGGTAACGGCTGCATAATATGCCGGGAAAAAAGTAGTTGTTATTACAAGGTTATAAACAGAATTAGCCCAGTCATACATGGCCCATCCATTCACAATTTTTTTAGAAGCAGTTTGCATGTTGTAGTTATGAGGAATGAAAATACAGAAAAAATGGTAAACGTTTAAACTGCCAAGGCACAAAATCACAAGGAGAATTTTACCTTGCTCTTTTAAATATTTGACTAATTATTTATTTTGAAAAATTATCCATTAAATGCAGCATCTGAACGATCTCTGCGGTAATAGATTCCTTATCCGGCAATGACTCCCTTCCAAATCAACACCAACAACACTGCCCCTACAATAATTCTATAAATTCCCCAAACTTTAAAACCATATTTCTTAACGAAGTTTATAAAGAATTTTATGGCAATAATAGCAACGATAAATGCAACCATATTGCCAACGGCAAGTAATTTTATTTCTTCTTTTGAAAAGCCACCAGACTCCTTGTAATACTTCAACAATTTATAGCCGGTTGCGGCAAGCATTGTAGGCACAGCAAGAAAAAATGAAAACTCTGCAGCTTCGCTGCGGGTAAGCTTTTGCTGCATACCACCAATAATAGATGCTGCACTGCGGCTTACACCGGGTATCATTGCAAGGCATTGCCAAATACCAATTATAAATGCATTTTTGGGTTTAATTTGAGCTTCACTGTGTATGCGTGGTCTGGTAAAAAGTTTATCTACAAACAACAATATAATACCCCCTACCAAAAGCGCAACAGCAACGGTTGTGGCACTATCCAACATTACATCTATTTTTTTCGAAAATAAAAATCCTAAAATCAATGCAGGTATAACTCCAATAAGAAGCTTCACATAAAACTGCCATTTACCTAAATCAAAGAATTTTTTCCAGTACAAAACAATTACAGAAAGTATGGCACCGAGCTGTATGGCTACCGTAAAAACTTTTACAAAATCAGTTTCGGTTACGTGCAGCAAACGTTCTGCAATAATCATATGGCCGGTAGAGGAAACCGGCAAAAATTCTGTAAGCCCTTCTACAATAGCAATTACAATTGATTGAAATAACGTCATGGGTAATTTTTTAAACTTATTATCTATTTATAAAAAAACGCAGCAGGAATATTCCTCTGCGCTATCTTTTGTCTTTTGTCTAATTTATTGTATCTAACATCTAAATTTTTGGCTTCTTCATTATACCAACTATCTCCAAAATAAATCCAATAATTATTAATAGAGGTGCAACAGTAATTCTGGTTGTGCTGTAAACTTCTTTAGGGTCAAATATTTTTGGATCAGCACTTTTACCCCCTGCCATTAAAATAAAACCCAGTATTATCACTACAATCCCCGCAAGCATCCATATATAATTTTCTTTTCCAAAAAGGTTATTCACCACAATTGTTTTCACGTTCTTTTCCTTCAACATAATTAGTATTTGATTGCAATATTAATGTTTGTTTTTTAATAAAGATCGTCAAGCTTCATGCGCAGGTATTTTATTACTGCCCTGTGTGTGCTCAGCAATGTTATGGCGATGCCCATTACAATAATAATTGCAAATAATATGAGTATCCCATTGTTATCACGCAGCACCTTAAACTCAGGTCTAAATTTTTCAATCAGCAATACACAACCCCAGACCGCTGCAATAGCAATAAAAGATGCAATCAATCCATTTATAACCGCACGTCTGTTAATAGGCCGTGCAATAAACCATCTTGTAGCACCAACCATTTGCATGGTTTTTATTAAAAACCGGTTGCTGTACATGGCAAGCCTAATAGTATTATCAATTGAAAAAACAACCAGTGTAGTTAGAAGAATTGCGGTAATTAAAAAAATTAAACCCACCGTTTTTACAAACTTACTCACTTTCGTAACTGTTTCTGTAGGGAATTGAAATTCCGAAATCACTCCCGGGTAAGCAGTCTGTAAATCATTAGCCAACATATTTAAACTATCCTGCTCTACATGGTCCGCCTTCACATAAAAGTCAATACTTTCAGGCAATGGATTGTTACTCAAAAATTGTTTCCAGGTACTGTCATTTTCCTGATTCCACTTTTGCAAAGCCTTCTCTTTAGTAACATATTCAACCCTGTTAGCATACGGTAATGCCGATATATATTGGGTAAGACTGTCAATTTTCTTTTTAGATGCATCTCTATTTAGATAAGTATGCACCTGTATGCTTTCTTTAAAATAATCGCCCGTTTTGCGGAGATTTAAAAAAAACCAGCCTACAATTCCAAATAAAAACAACACAAGCGATACGCCTATAATGGCACCCACGTAACTAGATTTTCCTTTTTTGCTTGATCCTTTACCTAATTGCGCCATGTTATAAATATTTAGTTAGAAATTTATTAGGGTTGCCGACAAAAATAAAGGATTTTGTATTGTTTAGTTTATTTTTGAATTCAGTCAGTAATTTTATGATCAAATATATTTTATGCTGCCGACAAACGCTGCATATTAATTTGTTAAAAAAGTTTTTTGAGAATTTTGGGCATGCCCATCCCGCAGTTTATAAAATGCAACGATTATTTAAAAGTTTAAAAAATAAATAATGTTGGCGGGATTGGTCGGGCTCTACGCTACAATCTTTTTTGTTCAAAGGCAACAAAAAAGTATTTCCGCTGCTATCCCTCACGCACTCACCAAACACAATCATCTTTATACTTTATAGTTTTAAAATATCAAACAAAAAAATCTGTGAAAATCAAATTAATCTTCGAGCAAATACTTTGAACCGCAAAAACGCAAAGGCAAAAAAAACCACAAAGACATCTGTGAAAATCAAAAATAATCTGTGAGCAAAAAAATAAAATTCTCAATAACTAAAACTTAAAACTTACTATTTAAAACTTACTACTTACTACTCAACCCAAACATGGAATACAACTTTAGAGAAATAGAAAAAAAGTGGCAACAGACTTGGAAAGACAGCAACGCTTATAAAGTAAGCAACGATTCTCCCAAACCATCTTTTTATGTGTTAGATATGTTTCCTTACCCAAGCGGTGCAGGCTTGCATGTTGGTCATCCGTTAGGTTATATTGCTAGCGATATTTTTAGCCGCTACAAAAGGCTGAAAGGCTTTAATGTCCTACATCCTATGGGATTCGACAGTTTTGGTTTACCAGCCGAGCAGTATGCTTTGGAAACGGGGCAACATCCCGCAGTTACTACAGAAAAAAATATAGAAACCTTTAAAGCCCAGTTGGATAAAATTGGTTTTTGTTACGATTGGAGCAGAGAAATTCGAACAAGCGATGGATCTTATTACAAGTGGACACAAAAGATATTTTTAGAACTTTTCAATTCCTATTTCTGCAATACACAAAAAAAGGCCAGACCAATTGCTGAACTAATTGAAAAATTTTCAAACAATGGGAACAGCAATTTTTCTGCAATTGAATGGAATGCATTTTCTCAAAAAGAACAGCAGAATATTTTAATGAAAAACCGGCTTGCATTTTCCTCTTTTGGCGAAGTAAACTGGTGCGAAGCTTTAGGAACTGTATTGGCAAATGATGAAGTTGTAAATGGTGTAAGCGAAAGAGGCGGACATCAAGTTATAAAAAAGAAAATGCGTCAGTGGTATTTGCGCATCACTTCTTATGCAGATCGTTTGTTACAGGGTTTAGAAACGGTGCAGTTCAGCGAAGCCATGAAAGACATGCAGCGCAACTGGATTGGTAAAAGTGAGGGTTGTGAAATGCAGTTTGCAGTTGGCAATGAACAGTTGGCAATTAACGTTTACACCACAAGACCAGACACAATTTTCGGAGTAGATTTTTTAGTGGTTGCACCAGAACATCCAATTGTAAATAGTTTGGTTTCTGCAAAACAAAAAACAGCTATAGATGAATACCTCACCTATGTAAAAAGCCGAAGTGATAGAGAGCGCATGAGTGAAGTAAAACAAATTACCGGTTGTTTTACGGGTGCATATGCTACAAACCCATTCAACGGAAAATTAATCCCCGTGTGGATTGCAGAGTATGTGTTGGCAGGTTATGGCACAGGTGCAATAATGGCGGTGCCTTGCGGCGATCAGCGTGATTTTGCCTTTGCAAAACATTTTAATATTCCCATTACAAATATTATTGGTGAACATTATAATGGCGAAGAAGCCAATTCAACCAAAGATGCAACATTACAAAACTCCGAATTTTTAGATGGCATGTTAATGAAAGATGCTATTGCAGTTGCCATCAATAAAATTGAAGAACTTAATATTGGTAAACGAAAAATTAATTACCGCATGCGGGATGCGGGGTTTAGCCGTCAGCGTTATTGGGGCGAACCTTTTCCCATTATTTGGCAAGACGGAATGGCTGTTGGGTTAACTGAAAATGAATTACCGCTGGAACTTCCTCATGCAGAAAAATACGTTCCCGGGCCGGAAGGCGAAGGTCCGCTGGCGAATATGGAAGATTGGGTAAATACAGAAAACGGACGACGAGAAACCTCTACCATGCCCGGCTATGCAGGTTCTTCATGGTATTTTTTGCGTTACATGGATCCACACAATACCGAAACTTTCTGCGACAGAAAAGTAAGCGATTACTGGAACCAGGTAGATGTATATGTTGGCGGTACGGAGCATGCAGTTGGTCATTTACTTTACAGCCGCATGTGGACAAAAGTATTGTACGACTTAGGTTATATTGGCTTTGATGAACCCTTTAAAAAATTGGTAAATCAGGGAATGATACAAGGGAGCAGTAGGTTTGTGTATAGAATTAATTGGAAACTAAAATCAAGCAGTTTGTTTCAAAACCCTGAAGAGTTGCCAACAGTATTTGTTTCACACTATTGGTTAAAAAATGAAAATAGTGAAGTTTTACATGAAGCTATTTATTCGATTTTCAAAAAATTAAATTTAGATGAATCAATTTTAGAAGATTCTTATCATTTTGATATTCTCAATGTTGATGTAAATATTGTTGATGGCTTTGAATTGGATATCCCTGAATTTAAAAAATTTAAGAATGAAATATTTGCAAATGCGTATTTTATTTTAGAAGATGGGAACTTATACAATTCAGCATCAATTTCAAAATACATCTGCGGCTCCGAAGTAGAAAAAATGTCCAAGTCAAAATACAACACGGTTAATCCTGATGTGTTGGTTGATAAATATGGAGCAGATACTTTCCGCATGTATGAAATGTTTTTGGGTCCGGTAGAACAAAGCAAACCTTGGGATACAAAGGGAATTGAAGGTGTACACCGTTTCTTAAAAAAATTATGGCGGTTGTTTTACACAGATGTAAATCCTGTTACAAATGCTCCGGGCAAACAGGTTTGGAACGATGACAAGCCTCACGATGCAGAATATAAAATCCTGCACAAAACTATTAAGAAAATTGAGCAAGACACAGAGAACTTTTCTTACAACACGGCAGTTGCAGCATTTATGATTGCTGTAAATGAACTGGCAGAAGTAAAGTGCTTTAAGAAAGAAATTTTATCGCAGTTATTAATTATTCTTTCGCCTTATGCGCCTCATATTACCGAAGAGTTGTGGAATTTATTAGGTTGTGATGGTTCAATATTGAACGCTGAATATCCAACGCTTGAAGAAAAATATTTAGTAGAAGCCACCAAAGAATATCCGGTTTCCATCAACGGAAAAATGCGTTCTTCTATTAATCTACCAACAGAAGTAACAGAAGAAGAAGCAAGGCAGGCTGTGCTTTCAAACGAAGCAATATTAAAATGGCTTGAAGGAAAAGAAATGAAGAAATTTATTTTTGTAAAGGGTAGAATGATAAATGTGGTGGTATAGTGTTGAACCACAGAGACGCTAAGAAGGGAAAGAAACACAAATTATTTTTTAACACAAAGGGCACGAAGGTTTTAATTTAGTATTCTTTGTGTTGTATTTCCTTTATGCCCTTTGTGTTTAACTTCCTTACCTTCAACCAATGAACCAAGACTTAGCTTTTACACTTCAAAAATACAAACCCACTTACCATCCGGTCGTAAAAATTGATGCTGAAAAAGATAAAATAATTCCCTTTGATTTTACAGCC
>JANLVW010000768.1:0-1866 GCA_031364205.1 Ferruginibacter sp. | reverse complement strand
ACAAAAAGCAACTGATGCAGGGATTGCTTTTAATAACACTGGGCCTGTTTATGAAAGTGGTGTTGGCAGACAGTATGCTGGCAGAGCCGGCCAACACTGTGTTTAACTCTAAAGAAGTACTGAATGGCCTTGATGCATGGATGGGAGTTCTGGCTTTTTCAGGACAGATATTCTTTGACTTTGCGGGGTACTCCACCTGTGCTATTGGTGTGGCTGCGTGCCTTGGGTTTGTGTTGCCCGAAAACTTTCTATACCCTTATGCGGCTACGGGCTTTTCTGACTTTTGGCGGCGGTGGCATATAACATTATCGGCCTGGTTAAGGGACTACCTGTACATACCTCTTGGCGGAAACCGCCATGGAACATTTAAAACTTACATAAACCTGATGATTACCATGCTGCTTGGCGGGCTCTGGCATGGTGCCAACTGGACCTTTGTGGTGTGGGGAGCGTTGCATGGGTTTTATTTGATGGCTGAAAAGTTTATACAGGATTTAAAACTAAAGTTGCAGCTGCAACCCAGTGTAATGAACAATTCCCCTATTGCTTTGCGAGGTATTGCTGCACCCAGATTTTTAAAAACGCTGCCATCATCTAACTTTATATATGCGCTGTTTACCTTTTTTTTAGTGAACGTGACATGGGTGTTTTTTAGAGCACCGGATTTTACATCGGCCTGGCGCATGCTTGCTGCCATGTTTGGAGCTGCGCACAACGGCGCAGTATTGCTTAGTAACCTTAGCATGCTTAAAGTAACCATAATTATTATTTGTATGCTTGGAACCCACTGGTATATGAGAAACAGACGGCTATTGGGTGTAGCCGAGAAATTACCCTGGTGGGTACTTGGGCTTATCTGGAGTGCCATGCTGGTGTTACTTATATTGAGCCAAGAAAGTAGCAGCTCGTTTATTTACTTTCAATTTTAGTAAAATATACGAATATGCCGGTTATTTTTTGAGGCTTTAAAGCAGGAGGCTCGCCTCAACAGTCGTTAGCGGCAAAGGCTTCGCAGGTTCCAACTTCTAACGCAACTGTTTTGATAGGTATAAGAATCATTAAGTTAATGACTATTTTTTGCCAATACCTTCTAAAAAACAATTTACAAGGGTGTTGGCAAAAGTTAGGAATGGGCAAAAATTAAATAAACCATTAAAAATAATCTATTAAAAAGTTGCGTTAAAAGCTAAAATCTGCCCATGATTGGAGCGTATAAATTTTGAATGACACTAATTGAAATATGAAAGTATAAACAATCATAACAAACATTGCTGAAATAGACAAGCCAGCTCGTATGTAATTAGAAATTTATTTGCAGCAACAATTCTTAGTATTTGCAGTTAGTAGTCATCAAATAATATTTTATAAACTTTAAAAAAATAAATTATGAACCCAAACAAAGCATTATGGGAAAAAGGCGATTTTACACGTATTGCGCAAACGATGCGTAAAAGTGGAGAAGATCTTGTTGCAAAACTTAGAATAGTCAAGGGAATGAAAATTCTTGACCTTGGCTGTGGTGATGGCACAACAGCTATACCAGAAGCTAAACTTGGTGCAGAAGTTTTGGGTGTTGACATTGCAAGAAACCTTGTAGAAGCCGGAAATATTAGGGCAACAACAGAAGGTCTTTCCAATTGTACTTTCCAGGAAGGAGACGCTTGCAACCTGAGTGAATTAGAAGACAAATCTTTTGACATGGTGGTGAGTATTTTTGGTGCTATGTTTGCTCCAATGCCTTTTGATGTAGCTAAGCAAATGGTTCGGGTTACAAAATCAGGCGGAAAAATTGTAATGGGAAACTGGATACCTGGCGACCCTACTGTTGTTGCGCAAATACTGAAAATAAGTTCTGCCTACACACCA
>JANLVW010000754.1:0-1229 GCA_031364205.1 Ferruginibacter sp. | reverse complement strand
CTTTAATTGATTCTTTTTCAGCTAATGTGCCGGCATCTAAAATATGAATCCCGTTTCCACGTATTATATAAATATATTTTCCGTCTGCAGAAAATTTTAAATCGGTTACACCATAAGACCCTTCACCACCTGTTATTTTTTTACCCGTTTTTGTATTATAAAAATTTAAAACACCACCAGAGGTAATTGCTATTTTATTTCCATCAGGGCTTATATCCATTCCAATAAAATCTATATATTCTCCATGATCAAGTGGGAAAGTATATAACTGACGTCCGGTCTTTGCTTCCCACATTATACATTTATTAAATTCAGCGGTATAGATGTATTTTTCTTGTTTGTCTAATATTGTTTTTGAAATAACAAAACCGTGACCATCAGGTATTATTAATGTGGGCTTTTGAGCATTGCAAACTGTAGTTATAAAAGCAAGTATTGAGATTAATAGTTTTTTCATTTGATTTCAAATTATTAAATACTTAAAAAATAAAATTTTTACTTTACAACCTCCACCGGAAAATCATTCCCAAAACCATAACTGGCGGGATATTGCTCAACGCCATTGTATTTTTTCATCAATGCAGGTACCTGTATTTGCAAAAAGTTTTTTAACCCGTTTACCGTTACCTGTTTATTATTGGCAGCCTCGCCTTTTAGCGCCTGTAACAAAATGTAGGTAAATACGCCATGCCCGAGTGATGCAAATTCGTTGGCATATTGTTTGGCTCCGCTTGCTGCCATCCAATGGGTACCGGTGCTGCGGGCTACTACTGAAAGTGATTTTTGCTGGTTGCCATCATTGCTCATCAGTGTTTCAAATGCGCCCGCACTTTGGCAGGCATCTAAAATGAAAAGTTGCTTTTGTGCCTGAATATCTATTGCATATTGCTGTAATAATTTTGATGGAATACCTTTTTGCTCCAGTTCTGTTTGTACATCAGCAAGGTTACTTACATCTGTTGGTACTAAATAAAATTCTTTGTCCTTACTAATTACACCATGCCCTGCATAATAAAAAATAAACACATCCTGCGGCTTTGCATTTTGCTGCACCGCTGCAAATGCATCGGTTATACCTTTTTTGCTTGCAGCATCATCAGTTACAAAATATGTTTTTACATTGGCTATAACTGATTTTACATCTTTCTCCAGTTCCTCTTTAAACGAAGTAGCATCTGCCAGTGCATAGTTTAAACTCATTTTTTTATTTTGATATTGGTTAATACCTA
>JANLVW010000735.1:0-8240 GCA_031364205.1 Ferruginibacter sp. | reverse complement strand
GTGCGGTATGGAATTGATTCTTTTAAAAGCTGTACATCATAATCTTCGCTGGTAATATCACCCTGTAACAATACATGCGTATGGCAATCTATTAAGCCCGGTAAAATGGTGTAGGCAGATAAGTCTATAACAGTATCAGCTTTAATTTTTACCATACCACCTGCCGGTGATATGGATTCTATTTTATTGTTTTTTACAACGATGGTTACATTTTTATTTAACTGACCCGTGCGCACATCCAACACAGCACCGCATTTGATGGCTGTTGTTTTTTGTGCAGATAAATTAAAAGTAATAACGCATGAAATAATGAAAAGCAAAAGATTACGCATAGTAGTTAGTTTTAGTAATACAAAATACTACATTATTTGTTGTATTAAATATTTACTGGTCTGATATAAAAATAAATGATTTTTAAATGTCTTCTTTTTTTGAATTGAAAATTGTTTTGTTTGACTCTTTTTAAATACTTTGGGATTTGTAAAAAATATTGATTTGAACATCAGAATCCAGAAAATATGAAGAAGAACTTACTCTACATAACATTAATTATTGCATTCGTTATTGAAGCTGCATTAACCGTATTATGTTTTTTTAAACCTGTAATGGCAATGGGTTTGTTTGGTATGACGTACAACAGTGAGACTGCTTTTTTAGGATATATTATTGCATGGTTTTGCCTGCTTGTATCTGTACTTATTATTTTCGCTTTACTTGGTTTAAAAAATAATAACAACGGGTTTAAAATTTTAATTTATATCCTCGGTTGTTGGTGGATTGGGCTTGGGATAGGTGTTTACCTCATTTTTAATAAAACAGATAATCTTTTGCTGGATTCGTTGAAGGGCTTAATATTGATCGTTTTAAATTACCTATACGCAAAAGAGAAAAAAACTCGGCGGTACTAAATATCTAATCTTTGTAATTTCTTTTTTCTGGTAATTTCTTCAGGTAAGTTTTCTATTATAAAGGATTTTAGAATGGCTGAAAGTCTTGTTTTTACAAATCCTTTGATTGTTACTATACTGATTTCTCTGGCTGGTGCAGGGCTTTTAAAATAACGGAGCATTGTTTTTTTAGCCGGGCTCATATCCAGCGTAGCCAGCTCAGGCAACAACGTAATACCTTCATTTTTTTCTACAAATTTTTTAAGTGTTTCTATGCTGCCTGTTTCGTATTCCAAATGTTTTTCGATGGTAGAGTTTTTTTGTAACTCACACAGGTTAAGTGTTTGGCTACGGAGGCAGTGGCCTTCTTCTGCCAGCCACAAACGATTAGGATCTATATCGGATGGAAGTATATATTTTTTCGAAAACATTTTCTCCCTTTTAGAAACATAAGCAATAAACTCTTCATTAAACAAAACATCTTCTTTTAATTCTGCATGTGCAAGCGGTGTTGCAAGAATACCGATATCAAGGCTCCCGTTGTTTAACCGTTTAATAATCTTTTCTGTTGTTAACTCACTAATACTAAGTTTTACCGCAGGATATTTTTTTATAAACGACATTAAAAACAAGGGTAATAAGTAAGGGGCGAGTGTAGGAATAATACCAATTTTTAAATGCCCTTCCAGGCTGTTTTTTTGCTGCTGTATGAGCTGCGCAACCATGTCAGTTTCGGCAAGTATTTTTTTTGCCTGTTCTATAATAATAGCTCCCGTTTCAGTAGTTGAAACAGGCATGGTGTTTCTGGAAAAAATGGTTGTCTTTAATTCCTCTTCCAGCTTTTGCACCTGCAAACTTAAAGATGGCTGCGCAATGTGGCAATGTGCTGCGGCTTTACCGAAATGGCGAAAAGAATCCAATGCAACAATGTATTCCAGTTGTGTAAGTGTCATTATAGTTTGAAGCTATGAATTTGTACGATTAATTAGTTAAAATTATTAAAAATCTGTAATAAGTTCACAATAAAAAACTTTCAAACAAAAGATCAAAACAAAAAGGCAGAAAATTTTTACCGCTTTTGCTTATACATAAATCTAAAAGTTAAAATAAACATCCCGCTGCAAAAGTTAGTTATAAAAATATTCCCCTTGAAAAACTAAAGACATGAAAATAATCTTTCATATCTTTTTTTACCTAAAAAATCACTTCTACTATCGATTAATTTGATATAATTTTAGAAATAGTGCAATTATGATTACCTATGTGGTGCTAACAAAAAATGATATAATTTTTATTTTCAATAAATGACAAAATCAGAGATACAGTTTTTAGAAGGGCCACAAAACCGCTGGAAAGATTTTAGATTTGCATTCAGCGTTTTAAGAGAATTTATAAAAGGGTTTAGAAGCCTGCATTGGTCAGGGCCATGCGTAACTATTTTTGGATCAGCAAGATTTAAAGAAGATCATATTTATTACAAACAAACAGAAGTAATTGCAGGCGAAATTGCAAAACTCGGTTTTACTATTTTAACCGGTGGTGGCCCGGGCATAATGGAAGCTGCCAACCGTGGTGCACGGGAAGTTGGTGGCAGGAGTGTAGGCTGTAATATTGTACTGCCGCATGAGCAACACCATAATCCTTATTTGGATACATGGGTAAATATTAAGTACTTTTTTGTGCGCAAAACACTGCTCATAAAATATTCTTATGCTTTTGTGGTTATGCCCGGGGGTTTTGGTACGCTCGATGAGTATTTTGAAGCACTTACACTTATACAAACAAAAATGATCAGCCAGTTTCCTATAATTATTTTTGATAAAGCTTTTCACAAAGATATTATAGACCATATAGAAATGATGAAAGAAAAATCTACCATTTCTCCCGAAGATTTGCAGCTTTGTTTATTTACAGATTCGGTGGAAGAAGCCGTGAAGCACATAAAAGAAAATGCCATTGGCCGGTTTAAATTAAGGCCCCCAGTAATGAGAAAAAAGTGGTGGTTATTTGAAGATTAAAATATTTTGGGGCTTTGTGCCGCATACAATAATATAGCAGTTGTTCGGGCTATCGTTGCAACCTGCGCTGTGCTGCGGTATTCACTACTATCCCGCAGCCCTTGGGCTTTTGTAACTATATTAAACAATAAAACTAAGTTTACTATTTATCAATATTCAATCTTATCCTCATTCAGTTTCCAGGCTTCAAATACTTTTATAGCCTCAGCTCTGCCAAGTGAAGTGATGGGAATTTTTGGTTCGGCAATGCTGCATTTCATTTCGTCGTAAAGCATAGAATCATCAAAACCGGCAGCGGCAGCATCTTCTCTGTTATTTGCAAAATAAATAGCTTTTGGTCTGGCCCAATAAATAGCTCCAAGGCACATTGGGCAGGGCTCGCAGGATGTATATATTTCACATTCTTCCAGCTGAAAACTGTTTAAATTTTTACAGGCATCACGGATAGCAACTACTTCTGCATGTGCTGTGGGGTCGTTGGTCGATGTTACTTTATTATTACCACGTCCTACAATAATATCGTCTTTTACAATGACACAACCAAACGGTCCGCCTTCATTATTTGCCATTCCTTTTTTGGAAAGTTTAATAGCTTCATGCATAAATTTTTCTTCTCTCGGCATGGCGCGCAAAAATATAAAAAGCAATGTGTTTATTTGCCGTATGTTGAAAAATACAAACTGTTTGCGCAATTGCCGATAAAAGATATATGGCTCAAAAGCTGCAGGATGTGCAGGGGAAGTGCCGCCAACGGCGGTACCGCAGCAAAGCGGAGCCCGCAGAAGCCTGAACAATTGCTGCTAATTGTTTACTGCCGAAAGCCCCAAAACCTTTGGCAAATTTTGTCTTCGGTATTGTGAAAAACGAAATAAAAATTGTTTTACCTCTTAAATGAGCCTGGTAATTATTGTAGACCTATTTAATAGAAATATGTTATGTATTTTTACACAATCATTTGTTAGTTTAAAAAATAAGTTATGGGCATTTTAAGGCAGATAGGGCAGTATTTATATATTGTAAAAAAAGATCCCAACGATAAAAGTACACAGTGGATGAAATATATGCACGGCATAAATAGGCTTAGCATTTTGCTGTTTATTTTTGCTATGGTTGTGGTTGCCATTAAACTTTTAAGACACTAGAAATTCATAAATTTTTTGGGCTGCATTTGCAGATGCATTACCAGAACCTTGCAGTAAATTAAAGAGCCTGTCGTAATCTTTTTTGACAGTATTTATTTTTTCATCGTCCTCCAGTAATAACTTTAATTCTGTTACAATATTTTTTACATTCAGTTCATCCTGTATCAACTCTTTTACAACTTCTTTGTTCATAATAAGGTTTACAAGCCCTATGTATTTTATTTTAATAAGACGTTTGGCAATTTCGTAAGATATTTTTCCACCTTTGTAACAGATAATTTGTGGCACTTTAAAAAGAGCGGTTTCTAATGTAGCTGTGCCGCTTGTAACCATTGCTGCTGTTGATTTTGCAAGTAAGTTATAGGTTTGGTCTGCTACGGATAATACATTTTTATATGGCTGTAAAAGTTCTTCGTAAAATGAATCTTCCAACCCTGGGGCTTTAGCAACAACAAATTTATAATCGGGAAAATAATCTGCAACCTGCAGCATAATAGGTAGCTTAATTAAAATTTCCTGTTTGCGGCTTCCGGGTAAAACGGCTATAATTTTTTCCTTCCCTATATAAGGATTATCTCTATTAAAATTACTGATGAATTCCGCTAAAGGATGACCTACGTAATCTACCTCTACATTAAATCTTTTATAAAAATCTTTCTCAAAAGGAAGAATAACAAGCATTTTATTTACATCTCTTTTTATAGCATTTACACGGTTTTCCTTCCATGCCCAAATTTGCGGAGATATATAATAAACCACTTTTATTTTTTGTTCATGCGCCCATTTTGCAATCCTCATATTAAAACCAGGGTAATCTATTAGAATAAGAACATCAGGCTTAAAATTCTGTATATCTTTTTTGCAAAAAGCAAGATTTTTAAAAATGGTTGGCAGGTTTTTTATTACCTCTGTAAAACCCATAAAAGCAAGTTCCCTGTAATGTTTTACAAGCACTGCACCTGCAGTTTCCATCTTATTGCCACCCCAGCAACGAATGTTTGCTGCTGCATCTTTTTTCCTTAATTCTTTTATAAGATTACTGCCATGTAAATCTCCACTGGCTTCGCCTGCAATTATGTAATATTTCATTTTTTAAGGAGTGAATTTTTAATTGCAAAGTACTTATTTAATAATACAAATTTCCTTTATAAAAACTATCTTTAAAACATAAACTAAATTTTATGTGCCGCTTTAGCAAACTAATATATTCAGTATTTTTTATACTGTTTTTTAGTTTTGTATCGTGTAAAAATACACACCGTTCTAATAATCAGGAATTGGTTACCGATGCTTCGCAAATGAATGAAAAGGTAAAAAGCAATATTGAAGATATTATTGCTGCAGCCTCAAACGGTGAACGTTTGCAGGATTCTACACCACTTTTATATTACACCACATTAAAATTTTTATACGGGCAAAACCAAAGCGAAGGCTTTTGGAGCAGTCAACAAAAATGGACACAAAATGCTGCCACACTTTTAAATTTTATTGACACTGCTGCAATGAATGGGTTGTATAAAGAAGATTATCATTACGAAAAAATAAAGCAGTTAAAAAATATATTAGAAACTGATTCTATAAAAAAAATGGATGCCGTTTTGTGGGCCAATGCTGATGTGCTTTTTAGTGATGCTTTTACTGGATTATTAAAAGATTTAAAACAGGGGAGGTTAGTGGTTGACAGCTCATCTTACAAAAACGATACTGCGAAGTACCGCACATTTTTTAATGCAAATTTTAATAAATTTAAAAACGGGCAAAGCCTTACGGATATTTTAGCAGCAGTGCAGCCGCAACACAAAGAATATAAAATATTAAAAACCGCTTTAAAAATTTTTACCGCAGGTATGGACAGTGCCATTTATACATATCTGACCTATCCTTACAAAGATTCTCTGCTGTTTATTACCTCTTTTAAAAAAAGGTTGTTGGAGGAAGGAATTGATGTAACTGTAAATGCTGACAGCAACCAAATAAAAACTGTTGTAAAAAAATATCAGTCTGATAATGGTTTGGTTGCAGATGGAAAAATTGGAAACAGTGTAGTTAAAAAACTCAATTTAACTGACAGGCAAAAATTTAATATTATAGCCATTACACTCGATAAGTATAAAATGTTGCCTGAGATAATGCCCCAAAAATATATTTGGGTAAACCTGCCATCTTTTTATTTAAAAGTTTGGAGTGCTGATACAGTTGTCTTTGAATCAAAAATAATTTGCGGAAAGCCCGCAACGCCAACACCACATATTACAAGTGCCATAAATAATATGGTACTTAATCCCACATGGACGGTGCCTAACAGTATTATAAAAAAAGATATACTTCCGGGACTTAAAAAAAATTCAGCTTACCTGGAAAGAAAGGGTTTGTACCTTTTAAACGGTAAAGGAGAACATATAAATACATCATCAATTAACTGGGCAAAATATACAAAAGGAATTCCTTTTCTTATACAACAGGGCAGTGGAGATGACAATGCGCTCGGGGTAATTAAATTTAATTTTGAAAATACGTATTCGGTCTATCTGCACGACACAAACCAGCGGTATCTTTTTAAGAACAGCGTAAGAAGCCTTAGCCATGGCTGCGTGCGAGTGCAGGAGTGGCAAAAACTTTCCAATTTTATTGTAAGGAATGACAGTGCAAACTGGAAAAAAAATGAAGTAATGCCTTACAATACAGACTCTATTAACAGTTGGATAGCACAAAAACAGAAGCACAATGTGAATATAAAAAACAAAATACCTTTATTTATAAGGTATTTTAGTTGTGAAACTGTAAACGGTACTATTAAATTTTATGACGATATTTACGGCGAAGACAAAGTTTTAAAACATCAGTTCTTCGCTGCCAAATAAAATTGTTTACCAATATACCTGCATGTTAAAATTAAAATTTTTAGCCGTTGCCTTTATTCTACTTTCTTTTTTTTCGCCCGATGATTTATTGTCTGCGCAGGCTGTCCCTGTAAAAAAAATAATTTCAGGACCTACCAAAAACAATACCAAAATTTTATACGGGCAGGCGAGTTTTTATTCCCAAAAATTTGAAGGAAGGAAAACAGCAAGCGGACAAATTTTTAAACATAAAAAATTTACGGCAGCCTGTAATACACTTCCTCTGGGGACTTTTATAAAAGTAACAAATCTCAAAAACGGAAAAACGGTGGTTGTGCAAACAAATGACCGGTTACATGCAAAAACCAAACGGTTAATAGATTTAACCCTGGCAGGTGCAAAAAGATTAGGTTTTGTTGCATCTGGTCTTACAAAAGTGAAAGTAGAAGTGCTTAGAGATAAAATGAAAATGAATGACACAAAAAATTTTAATGCCCAATTATAAATACCTATTTGTAAAATTATTTTTAACTAATTAAATCTTAGGACCTATTTTTGCGAAGTTTAAAAAAAACAACTACCATGAAAAAACATTTATTACTAATACTAGCTATTGTTGCAAGCGCATGTGCTTTTGCACAATCAGAGTATAAAAAGAGACCTAGTCTTGCGATTCATTTCAGTTTGATAGATTATAAATCTGCTGTAGATGTGCGCACGAAAAGTTTACAAACAGTGATTAACGAAAAGCAGTTTTTTAAATTTAAAAGAATGGATCCTGCTCTTTCTGTAAGTTATCTGGAAGGATTTACTAATCACATTGATATAGCAGCAACCATAACGGGAGGTTTTGTAAAACATCCTGTGTCTAATTCAGTTAAAAACGCAAGTGGTAATGAACATTTTTTACTTGAAGCTGCAGCAACGGCAAATGTAAAATTGTTAAGTGATAGATATTTTTTTACTCCTTTTCTTACCGTTGGTATTGGAGGAAGCACATGGGCCGGGTATTACAGCGCTTTTACACCTATAGGATTAGGACTTCAGTTTAAAATTGCTGACGGAACCTTTTTGTTACTTAATTCTCAATATCGTATCCCAATTACTGAAAATGGGGCATACCATTTTTATCATAGTGTTGGTTTTGCAAGTGCAATCGTAGATAAAAAACAACAGGTCGTTGCTTTACCTCCTGCACCTCCGGTTGTACTTGATCGTGATGGTGATGGTGTTTTGGATGCAGATGATAAATGTCCTGATGTTGCAGGTTTGGTTTCTTTACAGGGTTGCCCTGACAGAGATGGTGATGGTATTCCTGATGCTGAAGATAAATGTCCTGATGTTCCGGGCCTG
>JANLVW010000722.1:0-4683 GCA_031364205.1 Ferruginibacter sp. | reverse complement strand
AAGTATGATTATGTTACTACAAGCAAAGGTTTGCTGGAAAAATATGTAGCGGGAGATTATGAATTTGATCTTCCTGCAAAACAGGTGGAACTGCTGAAGAAAAAAGATTTTGGACAATACATTGATAAAAGCCGAAATGATCTTGTTGTTTGTTTTATAACCACCAATGATATTACCGGGGGCAACTCAGGCTCTCCGGTAATTGATGGCAACGGTAATTTAATAGGGCTTGCATTTGATGGTAACTACGAAGCCTTAAGCCATAAAATTGCCTTTGATAAAGACCTTAACCGTACAATTTGTGTTGATGCTAGGTATGTGTTGTGGTGTGTAGATAAACTAGGAGGTGCCAAAAATATTATTGATGAGTTGAAGCTGGTGAGGTAATATAATTGTCATTTACTTTTTAGATTGTGAAGAATAAAAACCGCTAATACTTTCATGGTAATATCTGATGGCAAAGGAGGAAATAAAAAGATCTACGCAAAAGATCAGTAACGCTTATAAATGAATAAGTAAGAAAAATATAGCTACAACAAAAAACCCCGGTTAATGTCCGGGGTTTTTTGTTAATTATATTCCTTACAGTTTATCCTCACCAAATATCTGCTGTTCTGTTCTTTCCATTACAGGTATTTTTCTTATAAAATCATCGTACCCATCGCCCTCGTGGTTGCTGTAAACGCCATATGCATCAAGTGTATACCCTATACTGCCGTCGTTTGCTTCAATAAGGTATAATATAGAATTATCTGAAGGATCTGAATCACCTTCAAAACGAAACGTTTTTATAATAACCAATTCATCTGGCCGGTATGTTTTTGCTTCGGTACCAAAACCTTTTTTGGTCATGATGAATTCTTTGTCTTGCTTTTTTAAACGCAACTTTTCCATCACAGCACTGAGCGTAGTTAAATAGTTAGAATGAGTCATACAGTAAATTTATATTGCTTATTTATTGAATAGAACAGAAATTGCAGCCAATTTTATACCAGTTATTGTGGCATGATTTTGTTAACAAGGGTTTTATTAAATATTCATTAAAAAATGTTTTATGGCAATCAATATTTTAGAAGAATTAAGAAAGCGTTTAGGATTACCTGAGCTTAAAAAAGTTGACCCAAATACACAGGCTGTAAAAATTAATACAGACGAAGAAAAAGAACACAGTTTAATGCAGGCCATTGCTCCTGCTGCTGTTGCGGGCCTGTATGATTGTGTAAGATCTGAAGAAGGCCTTGATTTTTTAACAGGAAATAAATCAACACCGGATTGGCTGGAATTGTTTTTTGGTAAAAATGCACCAGAGGTAAAAGAAAGACTTGCTTTATATTCTGATAACAGCAGCGATGCAGTACAAACACACTTTAATGCTGTGGCTTTAGAAGCCGTAAAAATTTTAAGAGATGCTGCAACTGAAGATAAACGTCGTAATTCTATCAGAGACATAATGGGTACTCAAAGAGATTTTTTTCTTCCTTTTTTACCTGCGGAACTTAAAATTGGAATATTGTTAGAGGATACAACTATGGATGACAGAACAAATAAAATGGAAGGACCCGTATCAACATTAATGCATAAAATAGAAACCATGATTACAGGGCAGGAAAGTGAAACTGATGCTGACCGAAAAAGAGATGAAAAAATGTAATGTGGTTTTACGAATGGACATAAATAAACCGATTTATCTTAAATAACCTTAGTAATAAAAAGCCGAAGAAAATTTCTTCGGCTTTTTATTTATTACGATAAATCTGAAAAATATAATGAAGTAGTTTTTTTAAAAGTTTTACGGCATAACCTGCGGATTTGCCGAGTTCATAATTTTTGTATTAATTGCAACCCTCATTACTTCTAAATCCTGAATGCGTTTTTGCTTTCTCTCAATATCTAATTTATATCGGGCAACCTTATTTTCCTGATTATTTAATTTGTTTTTTGCATTCTTGGAGTCTTTTGCTTCTCCGTAGGCCCTGTTGGCTTTTCTTTTAGCTTTTTTTGCATCGCCCATACTTCCGTTTGTGGCTTTAGATGCCATGTTGCTACTTTCGTTTGCAGCATTAGCAGCATTGTTATTTGCCTGATCGGCTTTTGTCTGATAACCAGGCAAATCATTTTCTGCAATCGTTAGTTTAGCATTTAAATCAGCTAGCTCATTGCTAACCCTTACAAACTCTTTGTTAAGTCTAACAGTATCTTCTGCATTTCTATATTTTTGAGCATAACAATAGGTAGTTATTAATTGAAGGGCAAACAAACAAAACAAAGGAATAATTTTTTTCATAATTTTTTTATTTATGTTCAACTAAACAAGATTAGATCCAAGTATCAAATTAGGAAATGCTTAGGTGGAGGTTAACTAAAATTTTTTAAAACAAGAAAAATGAACATTCGGTTACCTTTTAAATTGAGGTATAATTAAATAAAAGATTTAATTTAAAAAAAGGATTTGTTCTAAATTTTTTCTCAAATCTAAGTTACTCAGATGTTGCTTTGTTGAGGATCTAACTGTTAATTTCTTCGAATCCTTTTATTTTATTGTACAGTGTTTTTCTGTCGATCTTTAAAATTTCTGCCGCTTTTGTTTTATTAAAGTTTACCTGCTTTAATACATTCATAATAGCTTCATATTCTGCCTTTGAAGCAGCATCTTTAAGGTCGTAAACTGCCCGTGGCGGAGGTGCTGCATTAGTATGTGCATGCATTTCTTCATCGTGCCTGTGTGCAAAAGCAGGCGGTGCTGATGTTGATGAGGAATCTGTATTGGTAATTTCCCAAGGCAGCGTTCTTGCATTTACTTTACCGGACTGGGTAAGCAAGACTGATCTGCGTACCACGTTTCTAAATTCTCTTAAATTACCGGGCCATGAATAATGTATAAACATTTGCATCACATCATCTTCAAACCCTTCTATATCTCTATTAAGTTCTGATTTTGCTTTCTGCAGAAAAAAATCTGCAAACAATGGAATGTCTTTTTTACGGTCACGCAACGGTGGAAGGTTAATAGAAAATTCATTAAAACGATGATATAAATCTTCCCTGAATTTGCCTTTGCGGTAAGCTTCCTGTAAATTTTCGTTGGATGCGACTATTATGCGCACATCAACCGGCATTTCTTTATTTCCACCAACTCTTTTAAATTTTCTTTCCTGTATTACACGCAGCAATGAAGCCTGTATTTCGTAAGTAAGGTTTGCTACTTCATCTAAAAACAATGTACCGCCATTTGCAAGTTCAAAATGGCCTTCCTTATCAGTTAGCGCCCCTGTAAAAGCGCCTTTTACATGACCAAAAAGTTCACTGCCTGATAATTCTTTTGAGAGCGTACCACAATCCATAGCAATAAAGGGTTTATCTGCCCTGTCGCTTAAACCATGTATTGTTTTGGCAATAACTTCTTTGCCGGTTCCACTTTCACCATAAAGTATAATGCTGTAATTGGTAGGTGCTACTATTTCTATTTGTTTGTAAAGGTCCTTTGTTGCGCCTGCCTCTCCGACTAAAAATTCACCGTTAAGGATCTGTTTTTTATTACCGTTTTGCTTATCAGCAACAATTTTACTACCCAGTTGACTTCCAAAATGATCCTGCTCAGGCGTGTTAAGTGCTGCACTCAATACATTCAGTACTTCATCAGGTATCAATGGTTTTGTTATATAATCAAAAGCCCCCATTTTAATAACATCAACGGCAATTTTTATATCTGAATAACCGGTTATTATAAGCACAATTGTTTCCGGAGAAATGGCTTTAATTTCTTTCAGTATGTCTTTTCCATCTCTGTCGCCAAGGCGAAAATCGCATATAACAATATCAAAATTATCTTCCTTAAATTTCATTATTCCTTTTGCTCCTGAGTTGGCAGTTTCAACATCGTACCCATTTCTTACGAGAAACTTACTAAGTACCAAACACATATCAAGATCATCATCAATAATTAAAATCTTTTTTTTCATATTAGATTAATTTAAAAAAACATGCCAACTTATTATAATTCATTTTCCTCTTTTATATCGTCTATTTTAAGATGCACTTCAGACACCGGTATTTCTTCTACTTTTACCCATTCTGAAAAGTCGCTGGGATAAATTTTTCCACCAAAATCGGTAGCATAAACTTTTGTAAATATTGCGCCAAGGTATAGAATGGCCGAAGTGTAATATACCCAAATCATAAGTATCATTATAGAGCCTGCTGCGCCATAAATACTTCCAAGTTTACTTCTACCCAAATAAAAACCTATCCCATATTTGCCAAGCAAAAAAAGACAGGCAGTTATAAAAGCACCAATACTAACATCCTTCCATTTAATTTTAGCATCAGGCAACACTTTAAAAATAGAACCAAACAACACTGTAGTAATTAAAATTGTAATAGCGCTGTCTAAAACAATTAAAAATATATTCCCCATACCAGGTATTAAAGCAATAATCTTATCACTTATTGCAGCTGCTATTGCATTAAGCACGAGCGATACAATGAGCACAAAACCTAAACTTAAAATAAGTGAGAAAGATACAAGACGGTCTATCAGCAACTTCCACCACACTTTCTTTGCCTTTATCTTAAGGCCCCAAATTCTGTTAAGCGAATCCTGAATTTCATTAAAAATACCTGTTGCGCCTATCGTTAATACGATAATACCAATGGTTGTTGCAAAAAAGTTGTCTTTATTTAAAT
>JANLVW010000720.1:0-1930 GCA_031364205.1 Ferruginibacter sp. | reverse complement strand
GTTACAGGTCCTGGGGTTCGAATCCCTAGCTCTCCGCTTTTATTAATACAAAACTTATCAAACCCCTTCAAATCGTAGTATTTGAAGGGGTTTTTAGTTTGGCGTAATGCCAAAACATTCATTCAATACCAAAATGTTGGTGAGTGTTTCGGTGAGTAAAGATTTTCTTAAGAAATTTACTCACCAACTTTTGCTCAAAAGCTTTGTCAGCAAGCAGTTCAGCATTTGAACATCTTGTTTGGTAGTGGTGCCAGGTCTATTTTTATAAACTTTTAAATGTCACCACAACATGCAAAACAGTATCAGTTTACTTTTTTATTTAAAGAAACCTAAAGTATTAATCGGTAGCAAAGTCCCCATTTATGTTCGAGTAACAGTAGCTGGAAAACGGGCAGAAATATCTACCGGCCGGGAATGCCTCCCCGAAAAATGGAACGCTCAGGCAGGCAGATCAAACGGTACTAAGGAAGAAGTAAAAGCACTCAATAGTTTTTTAGACACCATCCAGTCCAAGCTTCAGGAAACACACAGGTTAATGATGGCTGCAGGTGAGTTAATAAGTGCCGAAACTCTAAAAAATAAATACACAGGTAAAGGCGAAAAGCCAAGAAGTTTGGTGGCAATATTTGAGGACCACAACAAAAGAGTGGAAGCTTTGCTTGGCGATGAATTTGCGCCCGGTACTTTGGGCCGCTACAAAACTTCTTTAAAACATACCATTGCATTTATGCAGTGGAAATATAATATCAGTGACATTGATATCAAAAGAATTGATCACAGCTTTATTGCTGACTATGAATTTTATTTACGCAGTGTACGAAAATGCGCCAATAATACTGCAGTAAAATACATTAAGAACTTTGGTAAAATAATTCGGATATGTCTGGCAAACGAATGGCTCACCAAAAATCCATTTGTAAATTATAAGGCCAAAGTAAAAGAAGTAGATAGGGCATTTTTAGTACAGGAAGAAATTGAGGCCATTTCTCAAAAGCATTTCAATACAGACAGGCTCAATCTTGTAAAAGATATTTTCTTATTCAGCTGCTTTACCGGGCTGGCATATATAGATGTAAAGAAACTTACTCAGAATAATATCACCATTGGGATTGATGGCGAAAAATGGATTTATACTAACAGGCAAAAAACAGATACTCGTTCTAATATCCCACTCCTACCCATGGCAGCCGAAATTCTTTTAAAATATAAAGATCATCCTCAATGCTTGAATGAAAACCGATTGTTGCCCATACTCAGCAACCAAAAAATGAATAGCTATTTAAAAGAAATTGCTGATTTGTGCGGCATCACCAAAGAGTTAACTTACCACATTGCCCGCCATACTTTTGCCACAACCGTTACACTTACAAATGGTGTAAGCATAGAAAGTGTAAGTAAAATGCTTGGGCACAAAAGCATTAAAACTACACAGCATTATGCAAAGATTTTAGACAGCAAAGTGAGCGACGATATGAAAATGTTGAGGGCAAAGATGGCATCTAAACAGGATGAAGTAATGCACTTAAAAGAAGCTTTGTAGTACCGGAGGAAATTTTACTCCTCTTCTATTGAAAAAAGTTAACAGGGTAAAGGGTGTAGACTTTACCAAGAAGATGCAAGCATTGGTACAGCTTTATAATGAGCGGGACAAGAACGATATTTTTCGCAGTGAAGTTTATGAAGAAATGGCAGAACAACTTACAGAACTGATTATTGCTGTTCGCAAAGAGTTTTCAGCCGGAGATGCCTTGGGTATTGACTTTGAAGAGAAAGCTTTTTATGATATACTGAAAGAGCTTTGTGCCAAATATGATTTTAAATACCCAGAACCAAAACTGATAGAGCTTGCAAAGGCAGTAAAAGACTTAGTAGATGGACAGGCAAAATTCCCTGACTGGAATAAACGAGATGATATAAAATCATCCTTAAA
>JANLVW010000717.1:0-2618 GCA_031364205.1 Ferruginibacter sp. | reverse complement strand
GTAGATAATTTTATTTATAAATACCTATTTGTTTATTCCCTTTATTACTACATAAAAATGACCCCTCTTTCAAGCGGTCATTTTTTCGAAAAAAATATTTCATTTTTATTCAACTTCTTTGTCATCAGCTTCTTCTTCATTCGATTCCTCATCAACTTTATCATCACCAATTAGATCTTCAGCACCATTCTCTGCAGCTAAATTTTCAGATCCTGTTTCTAATTCATTTGTTACAATTCCTTCTACAATTTCTTCCGTTTCTTCCTGTTCATCAATTTGCGTAATTGCAGCAATTTTATCTTTATCGTCGATACGAATCAATTTCACGCCTTGTGTTGCACGACTTTGTTCACTTACTTTATTTACCGCCATACGAATGGTAATTCCACTTTCGCAGGTAATCATCAAATCCTGTGTTTCTGCTACGTCAAGCAAACCTGCAAGTCCACCCGTTTTTTCAGTGATCTTAATTGTACGAACACCTTTACCGCCACGGTTTGTGATTCTGTAATTTGCTTCACCGGTTTCAGGGTCATCCATAAAAGTACGTTTGCCGTAACCTTTTTCACTAACCACTAAAATCGTCCTGGTTTTATCTTCTTTGTTCACACAAACCATTCCTATTACTTCATCTGTGCTCTCATCAACTTCAATTCCTGAAACACCAATACCACCCCGGCCTGTACTACGCACTTTACTTTCAGGAAAACGAATAGCACGACCACTTTTTACAGCCATCATAATTTCGCAGTTACCATCTGTCATGCTTGCCTGTATTAATTCATCACCTTCTCTAATGTTGATGGCATTAATACCGCCCTGTCTTGGTCTGCTAAAATCTTTAAGATCTGTTTTCTTAATGATACCATGTTTTGTACACAAAACGATGTAATGATTTTTTACATAATCTTCATCATCAAAGTTTTTGACATCAATAATTGCCCGCACTTTATCATCTGCCGGTATTTGAATCATATTCTGCAATGCACGGCCCTTATTGGTTTTTTCACCTTCGGGAATCTGGTATACTTTCAACCAAAAACACCTTCCTTTTTCAGTAAAGAACATTAATGTATGGTGCGTACTTGCTATAAATAATTTCTCAATATAATCTTCCTGCCTTGTACTGCTTCCTTTTGCCCCACGGCCACCCCGGCGCTGTTGGCGGTATTCGTTTACTGATGTACGTTTAATATAACCCATGTGGGATATGGTAACAACCACATCTTCTTCAACAATAAAATCAAGCATGTTCACTTCGTCATCGGCATATTCAATTTCACTTTTACGCTCATCACCAAACCTCGTTTTTACATCAACCAATTCTGTTTTTATAATGTCAAAACGCAATTCTTTGCTGGCTAATATTTCTTCCAATCTTCCAATTAACGCCATAATTTCTGCATACTCTTCTCTAATTTTATCAATCTCCATTCCAGTTAAGCGCTGCAAACGCAGTTCCAATACAGCTTTTGCCTGTATTTCGCTCATGCCAAAACTGCTAATTAAACCTTCTTGGGCCATGTTCGGAGTAGCACTTTCTCTAATCAATTTTATAACTGCATCAAGGTTATCAAGTGCAATAATAAATCCTTCTAATATGTGTGCACGCTCTTTTGCTTTGCGCAATTCAAACTCCGTTCTTCGTGTAACTACTTCATGCCTAAATGCTATAAACTCGGCAATTAGATCTTTTACATTTAAAATTTTAGGTCTGCCATTTACAAGCGCCACATTGTTTATACCATAAGAAGTCTGTAATTCAGAATGCTTGAATAAATGGTTTATTACAACCTGCGCTACAGCATCTTTTTTTAGCTCTACAACAATCCGGGTTCCTTCTTTACTATTACTTTCATTGTTGACATCACTTATGCCTTCAACAATTTTTTCACTAACCAATTCACCAATTTTGGCGGTAAGCGAATCTCTGTTTACCTGATAAGGCACTTCAGTAATAATGATCTTTTCTCTCCCTCTTGCATCTGTTTCTATATTTGTTTTTCCTCTAAGAACCACTCTCCCACGGCCTGTCAACAATCCTGCCTTCACACCTTCGTAACCATAAATTATTCCACCGGTAGGAAAATCAGGCGCTTTTACAATCTTAATTAAATCTTCAATATCAATGTCATTGTTTTCAATGTATGCAATACAGCCGTCTATAACTTCAGTAAGGTTATGGGGCATCATATTGGTTGCCATACCCACTGCAATACCGCTTGCACCATTAACCAACAATTGCGGAATTTTTGAAGGAAGAACTGTAGGCTCTTTCAAAGAATCATCAAAATTCAATTGAAAATCTACTGTGTCCTTGTCAATATCATCCATCATAGCCTCAGTAAACTTTTCCATACGCACCTCTGTGTAACGCATAGCTGCAGGCTCATCACCATCCTGGCTACCAAAGTTTCCCTGTCCGTCAATCATTGTGTAACGCATGCTCCACTCCTGCGCCATACGAACCATTGTATCGTATATAGATGCATCGCCATGTGGATGAAATTTACCCATTACCTCTCCTACAATACGGGCAGATTTTTTATAAGGTTTGTTGCTGGCATTGTTCAATTCATTCATGCCAAAAAGAACCCTTCTGTGTACCGGTTTTAAAC
>JANLVW010000705.1:0-2253 GCA_031364205.1 Ferruginibacter sp. | reverse complement strand
CAGTATGTTGAACAGGGTGTTGCAGATATTGGTATACTGGGCGAAAATGAAGTGTGGGAAAAAGATAAGGATGTTCTTACCATTGAAAACCTTGGGTTTGCCGGGTGCAAACTTTCTTTGGCTATTCCGAAAGATGAAATCTACACCGGACCTTCCTTTTTCCAAAATAAAAAAGTAGCAACCAGCTATCCAAAAATTTTACAGAAATTCTTTATCGAAAATAATGTTAGTGCAGAAATTGAAGAGATTGGTGGAAGCGTAGAAATTGCTCCTGGTATAGGTTTGGCAGACGGAATTTTTGATATTGTAAGCACAGGCAGCACACTTTTAATGAATGGTTTAAAAGAAGTGGAAATAGTTAAAAAGAGTTCTGCCGTTTTAATTTCAAACAAAAATCTTTCTGCAGAAAAACAGGCTATTCTTGATAAATTATTATTCAGAATTAAAGCGGTAAAAACATCTTCTGAAAATAAATATATTTTATTGAATGCACCCAACAGCGCCATTGCAACCATAAGTTCTATTTTACCCGGCATGAAATCTCCAACTGTTTTACCATTGGCAGAAGAAGGCTGGAGCAGCATACATTCGGTAGTTAAAGAAGATGAGTTTTGGGAAGTTATTGATAAACTAAAAGATCTCGGCGCACAGGGCATTTTGGTTATACCGATTGAAAAAATGATTTTATAAATTTTAATGAACAAATAAATGGAGAACATAAAATTTCCTTTAAAAAGTGAGTGGAAAAAATTAGCGGAAAGACCTGCAGCTGAAAAAGAAAAGCTGGAAGCTTTGGTTGTAAATGTATTTACTGAAATTGAGGAGGAGGGAGATAAAGCAGTCTTAAAATACAGTAAAACTTTTGACAAAGTTTCGATGGAATCTTCGGCGGTAAATAAAGCTGCTATTCAAAATTCAGGATCGCAATTATCGGAAGAGCTAAAAGCTGCAATTCAGCTTGCTAAAAAAAATATTGAAGGATTCCATTTAGCGCAAAAGGTAGAAGCACAGATTATTGAAACTACAAAAGGCGTTTTGTGCTGGCGAGAAAACAGGGCAATTAATAAAGTAGGTATTTATATTCCCGGCGGTTCTGCGCCACTTTTTTCAACTGTACTAATGCTTGGTATACCTGCCATGATTGCAGGTTGTGAAGAAATTATTTTGTGTACGCCTCCCGATAAAGACGGGAAAATAAATCCTGCTATTTTATATACAGCAAGTTTGATAGGTATAACACAAATTTTTTGTGTGGGCGGAATACAGGCTATTGCAGCGATGACTTTTGGTACAGAAACAATACCCGCAGTTTATAAAATTTTCGGCCCCGGTAACCAGTATGTAACCGCTGCAAAAAAACTTGCACAATCTTTTGGTGTGGCCATAGATATGCCTGCAGGGCCGAGTGAAGTTCTGGTAATTGCAGATGCTTTTGCAGACCCTGCGTTTGTGGCGGCAGATTTGCTTTCTCAGGCAGAGCACGGTGCTGACAGTCAGGTGATATTGGTTTCTGACAGCAAAGAATTAATTCAAAATACATTCAAAGAAATAGCCATACAATTAGAAAATTTACCACGAAAAGAATTGGCGGCAGCAGCTTTATTAAACAGCAAATCGATTTTATTAAATAACCTTAAAGAGTGCATTGCATTCAGTAATTATTATGCACCCGAACATTTAATTATTGCAACAGAAAATTATGAAGATTTAATAGATGATATATCAACGGCCGGGTCAGTTTTCCTTGGTAAATACAGTTGCGAATCTTTGGGAGATTATGCAAGCGGCACAAATCATACTTTACCAACAAACGGTTATGCACGAAATTACAGCGGCGTTTCACTGGATAGTTTTGTAAAGAAAATTACTTTTCAGGAAGTAACCAATCAGGGAATTAAAAATATCGGCCCTGCGGTAGAATTAATGGCAGAAGCTGAACAATTATTTGCACACAAAAATGCAGTAACGCTAAGATTAAAAAGTTTATAAATTATGTTTCAGTTAGAAAAAATAGTTAGAAATAACATTTTAAATTTAAAGCCTTACTCAAGCGCCCGTGATGAGTACACAGGAAAAGATGCCGTTTTTTTGGATGCAAATGAAAATCCTTTTGGAGAATTAAACCGTTATCCTGATCCGCATCAAACCGCCTTAAAAGAAAAATTAAGCAGCATTAAATCTGTTGATGCACAAAATATTTTTATTGGCAATGGCAGCGATGAAGTGATAGATATTGCCTACAGAACTTTTTGC
>JANLVW010000675.1:0-6047 GCA_031364205.1 Ferruginibacter sp. | reverse complement strand
ATTACATCGTACCGCAACAGGTTTGAAGAACTTTTAAAAACCATCGATGCAATTGCTTTCACAGGTATGGATGAGAGATTAGAATATTATCTAAAACAACAGGTTAAAAAATTAGGAAACAATATAAAAATTACTCACCAGGAAATTGCCAACGACCTCAACTCATCAAGGGAAGTAATTAGCCGTTTATTAAAAAAAATGGAAGCAAAAAGCTGGTTAATTATCCATAGAAATTCTATAGAGTGGTTAAAATAAAATTAAAGACAGTGTGACTTATGTCACGGTAATTTTCATCAAACGACCGCACCTTTACATCCTATGGAAATTATAGGCTTTATAGCATCTTTATTTATTGGAATATCATTGGGTTTAATTGGTGGTGGTGGTTCTATACTCACAGTACCGGTATTGGTTTATTTATTTAGTATCAATCCAGTTTTATCTACGTCTTATTCTTTATTTGTTGTAGGCTCTACAAGTCTTGTAGGAGCATTTAATAATTACCGCAAAGGGTTTGTGCAAATTAAAACTGCTTTGTTGTTTGGCTTAACTTCTATCACAACGGTATTTCTTACCCGTAAATTTTTAATTCCTGCTATCCCTAAAACGTTTGGCAGAATAGGAAGTTTTGAAATTACGCAGGCAATTATTACAATGATATTATTTGCAATATTGATGGTAATAGCAGCCGCTGCAATGATAAAAAGTAAACCGGTTGCAGAAAATAAAATTATACCGGAAAACTCTAAAATAAATCTTTTAAAATTGTCAGCATATGGCTTTGCTATCGGGCTTGCAACCGGTTTGTTAGGTGCTGGTGGTGGTTTTTTATTGATCCCCACTTTAGTATTGTTGGTAAAATTGCCAATGAAGGAAGCGGTAGGTACTTCCTTATTTATCATCGCATTAAATTCTTTAATTGGTTTTACAGGAGATCTTGGGCATTTTATTATTGATTGGTTTTTCCTTTTAAAAATAACCGGTATTGCCATCGTCGGAATTTTCATTGGTGGCTTTTTAAGTAAAAAAATATCCGGTAATAAATTAAAGAAAGGTTTTGGCTGGTTTGTACTGGCAATGGGTATTTATATAATTGTTAAAGAACTTTTTTTTAAATGTTAAGTGACAATTATCACATCTGTTCTTTAGCCATTGCAGGAACTTCGTAATTCAAAAAAACTACCTCTACAATGGAAACAACAAATAATGCAACAAAAGTTGACGTAAGAACTCAAGAAGAATTTTTAGAAGGACACTTTCCAAATGCAATCAGTATTCCTTTAGACCAAGTTGCACAAAAAATAAATGAATTTAAAAAATGCCTAAGCCAATAATTGTGTATTGCAGAAGTGGAAACAGGAGCGGCATTGCAGTTTCTATTTTAAAACAGCATGGAATAGCTGATGCAGTTAACGGTGGAGGTCTCGATGATTTAAAACAAAACAGAAGGTATTTAAAGTAATGTTATATAACTGTTTATTCAAAAGAAACTAAAAGTAAAACTTAATAATCTTTGTATGATAGAATTTTTAAAACAGCCATGGGCTTGGTACGTATCAGGTCCGCTAATTGGTTTAATGGTTCCTTTGTTGTTAATAATAGGTAACAAAACATTTGGCATATCCTCCTCGTTGCGTCATATATGTGCAGCTTGTATTCCTGCCAAAATTCCATTTTTTAGTTACGACTGGAAAAAGGAAACATGGAATATGGTTTTGGTTGCAGGTATATTGATTGGTGGTTTTATTGCAGCAACTTTATTATCCAATAATCAGCTTGTTCAGGTTAATCCAAAATTAGTGCAGGAGCTTTCAAAATATGGTATTACAGATTATCAATCTTTAGTGCCCATCCAGCTATTTAACTTTCAGCAACTCTTTTCACTTAAAGGTTTTTTACTGATTGTTGGCGGCGGATTTTTAGTAGGTTTTGGTACACGCTATGCTGGGGGATGCACTTCAGGTCATGCAATTATGGGCTTATCAAATTTGCAACTTCCTTCATTAATTGCAACTATATGTTTTATGATCGGTGGTTTTATTATGGCTAATCTTTTTCTTCCCTTTATACTAATGCTTAAATAATGAATGAAGTAACAACGATAAAAAATAAAGAAATAAATACAGATTTTGAGGTTCGATCTTTGGATAATTTATCTGCTGAAGAACAACAAAAAAAAGAGCGATGGTTTTCTTATCCCAAATTTCTTGTAACAGGAATTTTATTTGGAATTATTTTAGTTAAGGCAGAAGTCATTTCATGGTTTCGCATACAGGAAATGTTTCGCCTGCAAAGTTTTCACATGTACGGTGTAATTGGTTCTGCAGTAATTACGGGTATTATTTCAATACAAATAATAAAGAGGTTCAACATTAAAACAATTCACGGAGAAAAGATAGAATTGCCTCAAAAGAAATTTAATAAAGGACAAATTTATGGAGGCTTGCTTTTTGGTTTTGGCTGGGCACTTACTGGTGCTTGCCCGGGTCCAATGTTTGCACAAATAGGAACCGGAGCTTTAGTGGTTATTGTTGCTTTGATAAGTGCTATTGCGGGCACATGGGTTTATGGTTTGTTAAAAGAAAAATTGCCCCATTAGCATTTATGTTTTATGTGACAACTATCACCGAAATTCTTTTTGATCTTATAGAAATTTGTACAATAAATAAAAGGCAATGCATATAAAACAGTTTGAAGATAAAAACCTTGCTCATTACAGCTATGCAATAATCAGTGATTGCGAAAAGAAAATCATATTGATAGATCCTGCCAGAAATCTGCAGCAGTATATAGACTTTGCTAAAGAAAACAAAGCAGAGATAATAGGAGTTATAGAAACACATCCACATGCAGATTTTGTAAGTAGTCATTTAGAATTGCACGAAACTTTGGGAGCAACTATTTACGCAAGTAAATTGGCAGGCGCTTTATATCCGCATCAAACCTTTGACGAAGGTCAAACGCTGCAAGTAGGTAAAATAAAATTATCTGCACTTAATACGCCCGGACATTCACCCGATAGTATTTCAATTGTACTTGAACACAATGGCAAACAAAAAGCAGTCTTTACCGGTGATACACTTTTTATTGGTGATTGCGGCAGGCCTGATCTGCGGGAAAGTGTAGGGAAAATACAAACTACCCGGGTAGAATTGGCAAAGCAAATGTATCATTCATTAAGAGATAAATTAATGCCGTTGCCTAACGATGTTTTGGTTTATCCTGCTCATGGTGCCGGTACACTTTGCGGTAAAAATTTAAGTAAGGAAAGCAGCAGCACTATTGAGGAAGAAAAGAAAACAAACTGGAGCTTACAAAAAAATACAGAAGAGGAATTTATGCGAATTCTGTTGGCAGATCAGCCATTTGTTCCGCTGTATTTTCCCTTTGATGTAGACCTCAACAGAAAAGGTGCAACAAGTTTAAAAGAAAGTATTGACAAAATTAAAATTAGTAATTCGGTAAATGAAAAAATTACAACAGGTTTAGATAAAACATCATGGGTAATTGACACAAGAAGAGAAGACGATTTTAAGAAAGGGCATTTGCCGTATTCCATTAACCTGATGGAAGATGGGAAATTCGAAACCTGGTTAGGTAGTATTATTAAACCTGGTGAAAGATTTTATTTAGCAAGCGAAAGCAAAAAGCAGTTAAAAACGATGTTGCAAAGAACAGCTGCTATTGGTTACGAAAGCCGGGTGGCTGAAGCATTTGTTATTAAAAGCGGTCAGGTTAAAGAAGCAAGAATTAATCTGGATGAGTTTAAAAATCATACAGAAGATTACACGATCATTGATGTAAGAAACATTGCGGAAGTAAAAGAAGCAAAGATTTTTAAAAACAGTATTGCTATTCCTTTGGCAGAAATAAGAAATCGGATTAAAGAAATTCCCATAGATAAACCAATTGTTGTTCACTGTGCCGGAGGTTATAGAAGTGCGGCTGCAAGTTCATTGATACATTCAAAATTATATGATAAAGCAACTGTTTTAGATTTAGGGGAAGCAATTAAACAATTTTTATAATGTACTTATTTTAATATTTATGTCTATTGCTGATCAACAACATTGGGATAAAGTGTATAATACAAAAACCGGAGATAAAGTAAGCTGGTTTCAATCTTATCCAAAAACTTCAATGGAGTTTGTCAAACTATTTAATCTTCCACTAACCGCAAATATTATTGATATTGGCGGTGGTGATAGCCACTTTGTAGATGCGTTAATTGATAAAGGTTATCAAAACATTTGGGTACTCGATATTTCAGAAAGTGCAATCGAAAAAGCAAAGCAAAGGTTGGGTTTAAGAGCTCTTAAAGTTAATTGGGTTGTTTCAGATGTTACAGATTTTAAACCACCGGTAAAATTTGATTTTTGGCATGACAGAGCTGCCTTTCATTTTCTTACAACAGAAAATAATATTAATAAATACGTTTCAATTGCTGAAAATGCTACTAAAAAAGATGGCTATTTAATACTTGGTACATTTTCAGAAAATGGTCCAACAATGTGCAGTGGCTTAAATGTAAAGCAATATTCAAAAGCATCTATGTCTGCAAGATTTGAATTAGCTTTTGAACGGATCAAGTGTATTGAGGAAGACCATACAACACCATTTAATACAATCCAAAACTTTGTGTTTTGTAGTTTTAAAAAGAAATAAATATTTGTTTTGCTACAAAAAAATTGGTGTGTACAGTTTTGAATAAAAATACTTTTAAAGTCAGAATAAACTTTCTATATCCTTCAATTTAGCTCAATTAGTATTAATACTTAAAAACGGATTTTGCTTAGGTCCATTTATAACTAATTTACAAAGCCTCTCCTTTTACGAGTACACTTTTTGTAAAATCTTCAGTATTTTCATTTAAACCGGTAAAACAATTAATCCTTTTGCAAAAGCCAGTTTGCCGAGTTTGTGACCATTTATCTCAATTTATGAAATTTCAGGAGTATAAATTTTAGGCAAAAAACCACCGCTTAATGCAAGAACTGATACAGCTTTGGGTATATTTATTTTTAAATCATTCAAAGATTTTACTACTGCATCATCATCTATAGAAACCTTATTGTAATTTTTTTCTTCAGGCACTTTATCAAAAAAAATAAATGGTATATCAGCATCTTTTATTTTTTAAAAAGCATACAATGCTAGGCTGCACATTATAGCACCGATAAAAAATAAGGATTCCTTCTTCCAAATTTTTGATGCCAGGTTCTATCACTTAATCCCGCAATAATAGATTTTACCAATAAACCTTTTAGCGGATCTGCAAGATTGAGCCACGGAATTTGATCTGGACTGGCACCTAAAAAGTCGTTTATGAGAATTACAGCACTTTGTTGTAAACCAAAACTGTATTGAATGCTAAAAACCCTGACATCTGTAGCTATAATTTGCCAAAAACTTAAACGGGAATTTTTTAAGGACTTGCAGTTAGTTTATCTATAAAAATAATATTTTTAGAGAAAACTAATTAATGAAACTCTAGTGAACAATTACAATTGTGGTTGCAAACTTTTAATGTGTGAAAAATTTATCAGTTATAATTATAAAAATATTTGCTGTATTATAATATTATTTAAAGTTGGAGGAATGTTTATACAATCATTAATGTAACTAAACTTTATTCTTTAATTTCCTTGTCCTTCACTATTGTAAGGTCTTCCAGCAAAACAGTCATGGGCATAATGCCAACCTGAAGAACAGCTTTTTTTCCTTTAATTTCTTTTACAATTCCTACCTGTCTATTTTGGCGCATTTTTACTTTGTCGCCAACTTTTATCTCCCCTTCTATTTCTATAAGTTTTTCGTTAAGCTTTTTCTCCGCCTCGTTTCGTGTCCCTACGAAACGTTCGCTTCAATCCTTTGGCCATCTAAATAATGTTTGAATTTAAAGCATGTTTACAGGTTAAAGGGAGTACATCACTGACTAAAATAAAAATAAAAAAAACATTTGATTAGTTCCTGTAGTAGTTAGTAGCTCAGCATTCTAGTAGATAATAACGGTTGAAAAAAAATCCGCAGCTGCGCATGGCAGGGAT
>JANLVW010000661.1:0-7641 GCA_031364205.1 Ferruginibacter sp. | reverse complement strand
GTTGTATGCAAATCAAACTTGCCTCCTTCTACACTCGGGTGCACATGCAAATACTTTTTATCAGACAAACTAACAACAACCATGTGGGCTTTAGCACCCAGGTAATCTTCAAGCGTATTTACATCTAATGCTTTACCATTCAGCAATACCACGCCATTAATATGAGTTGCGGTATTGGGCACAAATTTTCCACCATCGGGTGTAAGAGAAACAGAAAAACCATCTCCTGCATCTCCTGTTAATTTATCAGCTCCATAAACTTTTGCTATTGGTACTGTACCTGCAACAGTTACATTTAAATTATCTACAGTGTGGTTTGCACCACTTGGTTTGTAATCTGCAAAAAGTGTATATTTTCCTGCTGTTGGAAATTTTTCTTTCGTTGTATAAACACCGTCAGCCCCCATTTCAGGATGTATATGATCAAACCAACTAAGGTCTTCACTTACGGCAATAAGATGTATTTTTTTTGTATGCTCCACATCAAGCGGCACCTGCTCAGTGGGCTTATCTTTTAATTTGGGGGTTAAACTAAGTGTAACCTCTTCATTTGGTTTTGGCAATGTAGGCTTAAAAGAAAATTGCATAGTTACATTGCTTGGTCGGCCCGCATTATCATTGTGTTCCAGCTTCATGCCGCACTTTGGGCAAGTATCTCCTTCTTTACCGGTTACTTCAGGGTGCATGGGGCATGCATAAATATGTTCGCTGCTTTCATGTGCAGTTGCTGTACTGTCCGTAGTAATAGTTTTTGTTTCTACTTTGTTGTTATTGCAGCTAAAAAAAATGGATGATGTCGCCAATGCAATCACCATCAACGGAACAGTAATTCTGTTTGTCATGTTGTAATTTTTAATGTTGATTAGATATGGTTGTGACCTTTATGTTCATCTGAAGTTGATGCAGTTGCTGCTTTTAAATTCATATTACATTTAGGGCATTTACCTCCTTCTGCATACATTTTATCTCCTTCACATTTCATCGGGCATTGGTAATTTGCAGCAACTACTTCTTTGTGAACAGCTTTTAAATTCATTTTGCAAACAGGGCATTTTCCTGCCTTTGCATACGTTTTATTTCCTTCGCATTTCATGGGGCAGCCGTACACAATTGTTTTTTCAGTTTGCTTTTGAGTAGAGGTTTTTGTTTGTGCATTTACAGTTGTAATACAAGAAATAACCAATGCCAGCACAAGTACCATTTTAAAATGTTTCATAATTGTTTTTTTGGTTGATTAATTATTGATTTAAATAAATAGATTTCATTTGATATACATTACCTGTCACCACTCTCTCACCTTCTTCTACACCTTTTAAAATAGTTGTAAATTTTTCATTGGATGATCCTTTGCTGATAAAGCTGATGCTGTATTGCTCAGCTTTGTCTTTTATAAAAATAGCAGGTTTGCCATTTATTTCTGCTACAGCGTTGCTGGGAATAACTATCTGTTTGGAGCTAGTTTTAGAAAATATGTTTATGCTTATATTTTCACCAATCTTAAACTTTGATGACGGATTTTTAATTTCAAAAATTACTTTTTGTGATTGGTTATCGCCATTTACAGATTGGGCGGTTGATATTAATTTTAAACTGTAAGATGTACTGTCGTTTAGAACATTTGAAAATGCAGTAATTTTTTCGACAGTTTTTAACTGCACTGCATCACTGGCAAAAAGCTGGGCTTCTACAAATACCTTGTTTAAATTTGTCACCTGCAGCAATGTTTCACCACTGTTAATGATTGAACCTACTGCATAATTGTAATTGCCAACTACGCCATTTATAGGAGAAGTAAGGTTAAAATATTTTGCAGCCTGCACTTTTTGCAAAGGAATATTCTGATACAGCACACGGTTTCTTTCAGCCTGTTGTAGCCTTGCTTTAGCCTCGCTAACATCTTTTTTAGCAGCAATATCTTCGATGG
Organism: Ferruginibacter sp.; assembly: GCA_031364205.1. GTDB lineage: Bacteria > Bacteroidota > Bacteroidia > Chitinophagales > Chitinophagaceae > Ferruginibacter. Next base: position 5,717 of record JANLVW010000661.1, on the reverse strand, counting down.
ATTTTAATCGATTGTATTGAATTTTGGCCGCTTCATATTGTGCTTCTACTTCGTTTCGCTTTGCCTTCCAGTCGCTGTTTTGGGCTATAATGCTTGATTGTGTGCCAGCATCAATTGTTTGCTCAACTATTGCTATAACCTGCCCTGCGGTTACATTCTGCCCCGGATTTACGCCGATAGAGATGAGCTTACCGGTTTGTGGTGTTTGAATAACTGCATTGCCTTGCGGAGATGCAACGACCGTTCCCAATGCCTGTGTTGACTGATTAAAATTTCCTTCAACCATTATTTGTGTAACAATACTGAATAAAAATTGAGATTCTTTTTCAACAGTAAATGTGTTTGACATTGCCCCACCTATTTTTCCACCAGTTTCGTGATCTTCGCCACCGTGTGCATTGGCTGAATTGTAAACTGCAGATGGCAACAGAAAAATAAAAATGATTACAGCTGCCACAACTTTTCTGTTGGTTCTTTTCATTACTAAAAACATAATAACCAAGCCTGCAAATAAACCAATTATACCAAAAAACCAACTGCTGCTGTACCAATGTGTAATATGCAAATCTGCAGGTGCATCAACTGGCAATTCTTTGCCAACATTTATACCACTGATAAGCAATAAGTCTGGCCCTAAAAGCGAATTAATATTTACTGTTAAGTTGTACATTTTTTTTTCGGGGAAAATGCCTTTCACTTCGTAAATACCTTTATCCAATTTTGTTACAGTCAGTTTAATATTTGGATTACCTGAAACAGTTATTTGTATAGATGCAGAATCAACAGGCACATTGCTGTTAAAGTTGCTTATGTATAATTTTATTACCGCTTCTTTAGCTGGTTTTAATGGCTGATATTTTACCAGCAATTCGTACAAATCAGATGTTGCTTCAGTGCTAAAATAAGTTACCGTTTTTCCGGTGGCTGTTTTTTCATCGCCATGGTCTTCACCGCCATGAGCTTTTACAATCAATGGAACAAACAGCAAAAAATAAAATAATCTCTTTATCATAACGTTCCTTTTAAATAATTTGTATTTAGCAAACTTTGATTGTAGCTTTTAAGGATTTCCAAATATTTTAATTGAATGGTATAAGCATCATTAATATTGCGCAGATAATTAATGTAATCACTCTCACCATTTTCAAAAAATCGTTTGGCCGTAGTTATAATTTCAGCAGCTTTTTTTAACCCTTTTGTTTCATAATACTGCAGCGACTGTAAAAAAATTGCCTGTCCATTTTGAGCCTGTAAATACTGTAGTGAAAACTGCTGCTGCAACCCACCTGCTTTTTGTTTGTTGATTTCGTACTCCGTTTTTGCAGCATTAATATTGCTTTTATATTGATTGTACCACAATGGGAGGGCAATGCCAAATCGAAACCGATTTTGTATAGGCGTATTTCTTTCACCTTGGTTAAAATAACCGAAAGCCAGACCCGGCAATGCTTTTGCTTTTTGTAAGAGAATGTTTTTCTGTGCAATAATTACAGACTGATTAATTAACGCTAAAGATGGATTTGTTGCTAAGCTATTACTGTCTACGGAAGCTGCAACATTTACTAGCGTATTCGATATTGGTGTGACTGTAATTGTTTTTGTGTAGCCCGCAATAAACTGTAATTGTTTTTCGATATTAAGACCTTTAAGTTGTGCCTGCAAATATTGATTGTGTACGTCAGCATAACTGTTTTCTGCAAACAGTTTTTGTAAATAGTCAATCTGGCCCGCATCAAATTGTCTTGCCGCAGCATTGCTTATACGTTCGTAAATGGTATCCTCCAAATAGAGCTGCTCCTGGAAAACCATTGCATACTGCAGCGATAAATAAAGCTGTTTAACCTGAAATTTTATTTCGTTTTCGCCAACTAATTTTTCTTTTTCGCTGAATACAATCTTTTGCTTTTGTAACTGATACTGCTTATTATAAACCGAGGGAAATTCAATAGACTGAGTAATGCTAGCGGTATAAAAATTCCCTGTTGGACTTTCTACAAACACTTCAGGATTGGGCAAATTAAAACTTGCACCTAATAACTGCTTTTGCTGTTTGATATTTAAATTGGAAGCAGATAAATTACGGCTGTTTTGTAAAGCCATTTTTATCAGATCAGTTTCAGAAATATTTTGGCTAAAACATGCTACCGATATAAATATTACAGAAAGACTGATTATAAATTGTTTAAACATAAAATTTTTATTACTGTAACTAAAACTACTTTACCATGTTGCATAGGTATATAGTTTAACGGCTATGCCATCAAACGCAGTTACAATAAATCAAATTTGAAAACGCTGAAACTCAACCAATATATTTGGTGGTGGAGGATAAAAAAACCTGTCCCTACTTTTTGTTGGGTTGGCTTTAAGAAGTTTTACTGTGTAGGGTTGAAAGAAGGTTGGAGTTAAAACAGCAGTATTTTGAAATGCAATACTTTTTGCTGAACTGTTTATATTTTTATCTAACTGTTGAACTTTTTGAACTTCATCATTGCAGCATCCTTTTTTATCTTCCTTCCCTTTATGGCAGGTATTATGGTCATGGCTTTTGGGAGTTCCATGATGATCTTTTCCTGCATTGCTTTTATGCTTATGAGCATGTGAATGAGGAGTGTTACCTTCAGGTTTTACATGATAAGGAGACATAACATCAGTATCAATCCCGATTGAACATGCAAACCCTACAAACATATTCAAACTGAATATGAAGAGCAAAAAAGCTGCTTTAATTTGTATGGCGTAAGATTTTTTCATTTAATGATGTAATCAAATGTAAGATTTTTAAACTTTGCTCATTTAAATTAAGAATAAGCAATTATCATACCCATACCATAAAATCGAATTTAAACAGCTATATCCACATGAGTCTGTATAGAACAACCATTTAATTTTTTACCTAAAAATTTATGTAGTTTACGATATTATAAAATTTAGTTTAATCATAAATGATAATTCTCAAAAAATTATAAATGATAATAAAAAAGCTATCCATTTTTACCCTTTCACTAATTGCTTCAACGTTTATTTTCGCCCAAAAAAAAGATTTGGTAAAATATGTGAATCCGTTAATCGGCACATTTTCTAAACCGGATTTATCCAACGGCAATACTTATCCTGCAATAAGTACGCCTTGGGCAATGAATATGTGGACGGCTCAAACCGGCAGAAATGGTGATGGTTGGCAATACCAATACACTGCAGAAAAAATAAGGGGTTTTAAACAAACACACCAGCCCAGCCCATGGATGAATGATTACGGTATTTTTTCTTTAATGCCCATAAGCGGCAAATTAAAATTTAAAGAAAATGAAAGGGAAAGCTGGTTTTCCCATAAATCAGAAATTTCGCAACCGGATTATTACAGTGTTTATCTGGCAGATTACAATATAACCACAGAAATTACACCTACAGAACGTGCAGCTATTTTTAAATTTACATTTGGCAACCAAGACAGTGCATTTGTAGTTTTAGATGCGTTTGACAGAGGAAGCTTTGCAAAAATAATTCCTGAAGAAAATAAAATTATTGGTTACACTACAAGATATGCAAGAGGGAAAATGCTAAACTTTGCCAACTATTTTGTCATTACATTCAACACCCCATTTTCATTTTACAAGGTCTGGCAAAAAGAAGATTTGCTGGATAGCTTACAAACAAAAGGTGACCATGCAGGTGCGGTAATTGGTTTTAATATTACTAAAAGAAATCAGCAGGTCATTGCAAAAGTAGCTTCATCATTTATAAGTATTGAACAGGCTGAACTTAACTTAAAAAGGGAAGTTGGCAGTAAAACTTTTGAAGAAGTTCAAAAAGAAACACACCAACTTTGGAATGATGTTTTATCAAAAGCCACAGTTGAGGGTGGAACAGATGAACAGAAAAAAACTTTTTATTCCTGCCTCTACCGGGCAACATTATTCCCAAATAAATTATATGAAAAAGATGCTTTAAATAATATAGTGCATTACAGCTCATACAATGGCAAAGTTTTGCCTGGATTTATGTTTGGAGGTACCGGTTTTTGGGATACATTCAGAGCTTTGTACCCACTGCTGAATTTATTGTACCCTTCTATAAATGCAGAGATGCAGGAGGGTCTGGCAAACGATTACAGAGAAGGTGGTTTTTTGCCTGAGTGGAGCAGTCCGGGTTTTGCTGATATTATGATCGGTAATAATTCAGCTTCGGTGGTGGCAGATGCCTACGTAAAAGGAACAATAAATAATGAAGCAATTACCTTGTACGATGCCCTGCAAAACGGAGCTGCAAAAGAAGGACCGATATCAGCAGTTGGCAGACTTGGTGTGCGTTATTACAATGCCCTGGGTTATGTACCATACAATGTTGGCATAAATGAAAATGTAGCCCGTACACTTGAGTATGCCTATGATGATTTCAGCATTTTTAAAATGGCGCAAAAACTAGGCAGACCTGCAAAGGAAATTGAAATGTATGCACAGCGTTCCCTCAATTACAGAAATGTCTTTGACAAGGAAAGTAATTTAATGCGGGGCAAAAATAAGGACGGAAAATTTCAAATTCCGTTCAATCCTTTAAAGTGGGGAGATGCTTTTACGGAGGGTAACAGCTGGCATTACACCTGGAGCGTTTTTCATGATATTGATAACTTGGCAAATTTAATGGGTGGCAAAAAGCAGTTTGCCAATATGCTGGATTCTGTATTTACACAGCCTCCTACTTTTGATGATACTTATTATGGCGGTACCATACACGAAATAAGAGAAATGCAGATTGCAAATATGGGGCAATACGCACATGGCAACCAGCCGATACAGCACATGATTTATTTGTACAACTATGCAGGCCAATCTTACAAAACACAATACTGGGTGAGGGAAACAATGAACAGAATGTACAAACCTACGCCTGATGGATATTGTGGCGATGAAGACAATGGCCAGACATCTGCTTGGTATGTATTTTCAGCATTAGGGTTTTATCCGGTTACGCCGGGCGTTAATCAATATGTTTTGGGTGCGCCTTTGTTTAAAAAGGTTACGCTTAGTTTAGAAAACGGTAAAAAGTTTATTATCAGCGCAGCGAATAACAGTGAGCAAAACAGGTATATCTTATCACAAAAATTGAACAACATCAACCATACAAAAACATGGTTAGCGCATGGTGATATTTTAAATGGCGGCACTTTAAATTTTGTCATGAGTGCTGTGCCAAATAAAGTACGAATTACAGCAACAGCAGATTTACCTTACTCCTTATCAAAAGATGATAAAGCTATTTATTTAAAAGTAAAAGATATTAAGCCGATGAGTAGTGAGGCGTTTTTAAAAAATGAAAGTAAGCCAGATACCATTACCAAAAACGGGTTGACCTTATATTTAATTGATGAGGATAATTCATTTACAGATGAATATAAGAAACGGTTTATCAACGCTTATTTTGAACAATATCCAAAGCTTGTAAAAAAATACAATACAAACAGCCCAACCGCTGTTACTTTTATTATTGATAAAAAATATGATGGTGTTGCTGCTACAAGCGAAGGCGCTATCAGGTACAATCCTGCATGGTTCGAAAAGAAGCCGGAAGATATAGATGTGATAACGCATGAATTAATGCACATTGTGCAGGCCTACGGCCAAAACAGCGTACCGAGTTGGTTTACAGAAGGTATAGCAGATTATGTAAGAGCCACGGAAGGCATCAATAATGAAAAAGCAAATTGGATTTTACCAGAT
>JANLVW010000651.1:0-3786 GCA_031364205.1 Ferruginibacter sp. | reverse complement strand
ATTACATTAACACCAACTTTTTCTACAGATGTAACAAATGTAAAATGGACACCAACCTCATGGCTTGTAAGCAGTGCAATGCCTTCTATTACAGTGAAACCAAATCTTGAAACACAGTATACAGTAAAAGTTTCTAATTTGGGCGGTTGCTTAGCATCCGCTTCAGTAAATATTTATGTATTGTGTAACGGAGCCAATGTTTTTATACCAAACACTTTTTCTCCAAATGGAGATGGAAATAATGATGTTTTTTATCCAAGAGGTACGGGGCTGTTTACAATAAAACAGGCGAGAATTTTTAACCGGTGGGGAGAAGAGGTTTTTGCCCGATATAGTTTTAAAGCAAACGATGCCAGCTTGGGTTGGGATGGTACTAATAAAGGTCAAAAACTGGGCGTTGATGTGTACGTTTATATGATAGAAATACAATGTGATAACAACAGTACTTTGGTTTATAAAGGAAATATAGCTCTCGTGAAATAATATGGCTTTGTGGACAAGTAAAAGAGTTTTTATTAAAACATAAAAGAACAGATTACGTTAAATTATTGCAATACTACAATCCAAATAATTATATACTAATTATTATGAAAAAATTTAAATTGATTTCCCTTATAACCTCTTTCTTACTTGCAGGTAATATAGGTTCTATAGAAGCTCAGGATATACATTTTTCCCAAATTTTTGAAACTCCCTTGCTTCGAAATCCTGCATTGGCAGGGCTTTTTTCGGGTGATATAAGAGTACAAACTGTTTACAGATCTCAATGGAACAGTGTTACCAATGCTTACAGTACATCATCTGCCAATGTAGAATATAAATTGCCCGTAGGTAAAAGTACAGATTATGTAACTATTGGCGGGCAGGTCCTTTACGATAAAGCAGGCACTGTAGACCTTACATCAACACATATTTCGCCTGCTATTAATTACCATAAATCGTTAAGCGCTGCAAGAAGTATGTATTTATCTATGGCCGTTATGGGCGGTTATGTGCAGAGAAGTATTGACAGAAGCAAGATAACGACCAACAGCCAGTTTAATGGTAGTGCTTACGATCCTAACATGGCAACCGGAGAAACATTTTCAAAATCTTCTTATTCTTATTTTGACGGAACGGCAGGCTTAAGTTTTAATACACAGCTTGGTGAAAATACCGATAATAATATGTTCGTTGGTATAGCATACCATCATTTTAATAAATCAAAAAAAGTGTCTTTTTACAGCGATTACAAAATGGAACTAATGCCAAAATGGGTTGTCTCGGGTGGTATAAGAATGAGTACAACCGACTATTCTTTTATAACAGTTGAAGCAGATTATACAACACAGGGTCTAAACAGAGAAATTATTGGTGGTGTTATGTATTCTCAAAAATTGGATGATCCGGATAACCCGAAATATATCATACATGGCGGCGCTTATATGAGGTTAAACGATGCAATTATTCCTGTTTTAAAAGTAGAATCAAAACCAATTGCAGTTGCTGTTAGCTACGATGTAAATATATCGGGCCTAAAAAAAGTAAGTACAGGTAGAGGTGGTTTTGAGATCTCATTGGTATTCCAGAAATTTTTAGAAAGATACAACAGTAGCAGCGACGCTACAAGATGCCCAAAATTTTAATTAAAAGTTTTGTTTTATTGTTTGTTTGGATTGAGAGCCTACTGGGAAGCAGGCTCTCTTATTTTGAGTGTTTCAACATCTATTTTTATATATCTTTGAAAAAATAAAATCCAATATGTCTATAACCATAGGATCTCAAGCCCCTGATTTTTCACTTTACGATTCAGATAAAAACAAAGTTGCTTTAAGTGATTTTAAAGGCAAGAAAAATGTTCTCATATTGTTTTTTCCAATGGCATTTACTGGCACATGTACAGATGAACTTTGTGCCGTAAGAGATGATATTGCCACATACAGCAATGCCAATGCGCAAGTCTTGGGTATTTCGGTAGACTCTGTTTTTACGTTAGCAAAGTACAAAGAAGAACAGAGCTATAATTTTCCACTGCTTAGCGATTTTAATAAAGAAGTATCTACTGCTTACGAAACAATTTACGAATCCTTTACCCCCATGAACATGAAAGGAGTAGGGAAAAGATCTGCATTTATAATAGATAAAAACGGCATAGTACAATATCAAGAAGTGCTGGAAAGCGCAGGTGATCTTCCAAATTTTACCGCCATCAACAATAAACTGGAAAGTTTGGGTTAAATTTTATTGATTATTATTTGTTTTTCATTTTTATAATAAATTATAATGTTAAACGTTCTTATTTTTTAAACATATTTTAAATCATTTTACTATTTTTACATAATTGAAGAAAATATCTTTCATATTAATGTTAATTATTGGAATAAATTTTACATCTTTTGCACAAAACAGAACCTTCAGCGATGTGTGGGAGTTCAAACAAAATATATAAAATCTTATCCAAATCCTGCCTCTTCGGTGGTCAATTTTGAATTTCAAAAAGGTTACAATAAATCATATTCAATGCAGGTATTAAATACTATCGGAAAAAAAATATTTGAAGCTAAGAATATATCTTCTTTGTTGTCTATCAATTTAAAAGAAGAAAAATTTTATCGTGGTATATACATTTACCAATTGATAGATAAAAACGGTATTGTTGTAGAATCCGGAAAAATACTTGTTGTTAATTAATTCCCCTATTTTTTATTTTTTGATGTCAATTTGACTGAAATTCTGCATTGGCAAAATGTTTGACTGTTGTACATTTGAATACATTTAAACATAAAATACCCATGCACGATACAGAAAAAATAATACCTATTGCAGAAGAGCAAATAGATATAAATTCAGATGCTGATATACCGGGAAGTACCCATTTAAGTAATTCTGAAAGTGCTATAGAAAATATTTCAGAAAAATTAGAGGCAGATGTTCAGGAACAGAAAGATAAATATTTACGTCTTTTTGCTGAATTTGATAATTACAAACGCCGTACAGCCAAAGAACGTTTAGAGTTAATGCAAACTGCAGGTAAAGAAATGGCCATAGCATTGTTAGATGTTGCCGACGATATGGATAGGGCGGAAAAACAAATCGCTTCCGATGATGATGTTAACCATGTAAGAGAAGGAGTACAATTGGTTTTTAATAAACTACGTTCCTTGCTTCAACAAAAAGGCATTGTTGCCATGAGCAGTCTCGATACTGATTTTGATGTTGAAAAACATGAAGCAGTTACAGAAATTCCCGCAGGAGAAGAAAAGACAGGCAAGGTTGTAGATGAGTTGCAAAAAGGTTATTACATGAACGATAAACTCATTCGTTTTGCAAAAGTGGTTGTAGGAAAATAAGAATATTTCCAATAAAAGTTTAATTACAAAACCTGCTTTCAATAGCACATTACCAAATTAGCATATTAGCTAATTCTGCATTTATGAAGAGAGATTATTACGAAATACTAGGCGTAAAAAAAGGAGCATCGCAAGATGAAATAAAGAAGGCATACCGCAAAACGGCAATGCAGTTTCACCCCGACCGTAACCCAGGCGATAAAGCCGCTGAAGATAAATTTAAAGAAGCTGCAGAAGCATACGAAATACTTAATGATTCCGATAAAAAATCACAGTATGACCGTTTCGGTCACAATGCATTTGCAGGCGGTAGAGGCGGTTCTCAAGGTTTCGGTTGCATTAATATGTATGATATTTTCAGCCAGTTCGGCGATTTTTTTGGTAGCGGTGGCGGCGGAAATGATGTAGGGTTTGGCAGTTTTTTTGGCGGTGGTAGAAGAGGTAGTGGTGGCAACAG
>JANLVW010000622.1:0-1358 GCA_031364205.1 Ferruginibacter sp. | reverse complement strand
GTTACCAAAGCAACCAAAAAGAGGAAGACGCAAAATAACCGAAGTGTATATTACGGCTGATTTGATTGATGTGCCGGAGGATGAAATTTTATTTCAAAAAAAGTATTATAGTATTGGAAAAGTGGCTGAAATGTTTAAAGTAAATATTTCACTGATTAGATTTTGGGAAAAAGAATTTGATATTTTAAAACCAAAACTGAATGGAAAAGGTGACAGGCATTTTCGTCCGGAAGATGTAAAAAATCTAAAACTGATTCACCACCTGCTGCGCGGAAAAAAATATACAATTGAAGGTGCCAATGATTTTTTAAAGAAGAATAAAAAAACTGATGAAGTGTTTGCAGTTATAGAAGAATTACAACGCACGAAACTTTTTTTAATAGATTTAAAATTGTGTTTGTAAATGTTTCCAAGCCTAAATTACTATTGCTAAACAAATATGTAACAACTTAGTTTGGAATTATAACTTTGTGTTTTTATTAAATACTTTGCATCTATTTTTGTCTAAATTTTAAGATGAAAAAATTATTACTTAATGTAGGTATTGTATTAATTTTTGCAGCAGCAAATGCGCAATCACCTTTTACAACTACTGTTGATAAAAATAATGTTACCATTTTAAATGGTATTGTCGCCAAAAAAGATATAGCAGCCAATGCTGCTTTTTCAAACTGGTATAGTGGTAATCAAAATAGCTATAAGCCAGATACATCTATTACCAATGCGATGGCAAATGCAAAAGATAAAGTTCAATATGTCGTATTTGGCGGTACATGGTGTGAGGATACACAATTTATTTTGCCAAAGTTTTTTAGACTTCAGGAACAAAGCGGACTTTCGGAAAACAACATCAGTTTATATGCCGTTGATAGAAGTAAAAAAACGCTTGGCAATATTGCAGATGCTTTTAAAATAACTAACGTGCCCACTATAATTGTAATGAAAGATGGTAAAGAAGTTGGGCGTGTAGTTGAGTACGGTAAAACAGGAAAATGGGATACCGAACTTGGACAGATTTTAAAGAATTTATAAAATGGGCTGCTGTTTAGGCGTTGCATCTGCAGCATTTACAATGGTAAAATTGCTTGATGTTGAAGACATTTGCAAATGAAATTCTTCCATTAAGTACATTAGTTTAAAGTTAATCTGCTGCTTAAGCAAATTAAACTCCTGCAAACTAAAGGCTATTGTAAAATATTCAATTGTTATGGTTACACCATCTTTACCAAAGTCTGTAACAAATACATTGTTATTTATAATATTATCCTGAATTATGGTGATGTCAGATTTTACTGCATCAATTAATTTTTGTACTTGTTCGGGCTTTGTTTTATCAGATAAAACAAGTTTTATTTCTG
>JANLVW010000611.1:0-9417 GCA_031364205.1 Ferruginibacter sp. | reverse complement strand
TAAATATGTAGGTCTAAAGCCTTTTATTGAGGATGATAATATTGCAAGTTCATTGTTTCCCAATTAAATTTTCCACTTGCAGAAATTTTTAATTAAATATTTTCTGCAACTCTCGCTTCCACTTCATATTTATTATTGTAGTACCCAACACGCAAACTTTCCCATAAATATTTTATTGTAAACATTACATAACCGTGGGCAGCAAATTGATTTATATGACAGAGTTCATGATTAACCCATCGCTCGTCAGCCAAAAAACTTTCTTTTGTGCTGCCATATAAATGAATGGTTTTACCCAACACCATAGCAACAGTTTTAGCATTTAATTTTTTAGCGGCAAGCATTGCCAGCCAAGAGTTTTCTTTAATATAGAATACCGATTTACCCATGCCAAGCCGCTAAAATTTCATCAGCATGGTTTTTTGTATCTGGTTTTGAGATGATATTTTTAATTTTACCTTGTTCATCAATTAAAAAAGTGGTGCGGTGAATACCGTCATAGGTTTTACCCATAAATTGTTTTGTGCCCCATACACCATATTTTTCGGCAATACTGTGGTCTTCATCTGCAATTAAGGCAAAAGGCAATTCGTATTTCTCTTCAAATTTCTTATGCTTTTTTATCGGATCGGGGCTGATGCCGATTATTTCAAAACCATCCTGTAAAAGATTTGTATAATTATCCCGAAGGTTGCAAGCTTGAGCTGTACAGCCTGGCGTATCATCTTTTGGATAGAAGTATAAAATTATTTTTTTCCCTTCACAATCTTTTAATGCAATGGTTTTTCCGTTCTGGTCCAGACCATAAAATAAAGGCGCCGCTTTGCCTATTTTTAAATCGCCAAATGGAGGGGTGTTCGTTTCTTTTTTCATTTTATTATTTTTAAACTCAAAGTGGCACAAAGGGTTTTTCCCAAGAAGCACAAAAAGGAAATTATTAATTATTCAATATACTTATCTCACAAATTTATAAGTTCTTTCACTCGTGTTACCAACCTGGTCTGTTGCACTAATTTTTAATTCATGCTTACCGGGTTCACATCTTTCATCAAAATTATAAATAAAATTAATACCCTTATCATTACTAAAGCGCAACCATTTCCCATCCAGCAAAGCTGTAAAATTCACAATGTCTTCTGTATTATCTTTTATTTGAAACAATATTCTTTTTAAACCTACTGCATTCATTCCATCTCTAAAACCAACAGGTATAATTGTTGGAGGAGTTCTATCAATCATTAATTGAAAATTACCAAATTCTCTAAACGATGCAGTAAACCAGCCTTTGTTATATTGAGCTTTTACAAAATCTTTTTTATTGCCGAAGAACCGCTCCATTATTATCTTTCCTGTATCTTCTATCGCAAAGTTGTCTTTAATACTTACAGGGAAATATGTTTGCACAGGTATTGTGGCATTCATTAACTGGAAAATGTTTTTCCCATTTGCTGATCGTAATTCTCTGTAAACAAAATTTACAGTATCATACAAAGCATTTTCAGGCAAATAAAATTTTAGTTTGACATTTTCAAAAATATTGAGATAATTGGGTATAAATTTTTGCGACGAAATGATTTCTTTTTTTACCGATAACCTTTTAGGGCTTTGTACCTCAAAATTTAATTTAGACTGGTTTCCATTTGCATCTGCCACAATTATATTAATGATATGTTTTTCACTGTCAGAAAAAACGACGACTCCTTTTTTACTATCTGTTTTGTAAACAAAATTTTCGTAGCCCGGCAGAGGTGACAAATACTGTAGCCATGGGCCGCCATTTGCTCTGGTTTTATAATCGATGTGTGCGTTAAAATAACGGGTTTCTGAATAACTGATGCTATCTAACTCAAAACGGCTGATCAATTTATTGTTGTCAAAAACTGCAGATGCATACACACCGTTTGGGTTTGATGATAATGAATTTTTATCCTGCATGGTTAATGCAAAACTTACCTTGTTTGATGCTGCTGTTATTTTACCGCCAACAACTGAATAAATACCATTAACTTTTTTCAGCGCATACAATTTTGGCGATTGATCGTATGTGCTGATAGTACGGTCATACACAGCTAACCTGATAATTTCCGGAGGCACATTATCCTTTATGGGTAAGCCAAACATTAATCCGTTTAAACATTTATCAGATTTTGTATCCCTAATTTCAAAATGGGTGTGCGGACCCTGCGAGCCTCCGGTATTCCCGCTTGCGGCAATATAATCGCCTTGTTTTACTTTAAAAAGATTTGCAGGTATATCTAAAAATACTTTCCATTGCTGCAAATTATATTGTTGTTGAGTTACATATTTTTCTAATGCTGGCTCAAAAGCATTTAAGTGGGCATATAAAGTAGTAAGTCCGTTTGGATGATTAATATATATGGATCTTCCAAAACCGTAAGATTCTATTTTTACTTTTGCTATGTAGCCATCTGCTGCTGCATAAACAGGTACGTTTTCTTTTTGGTCGGTGCGGCAATCAAGCCCCATGTGATAATGGTTGGGTCTTAACTCACCAAAGTTTGCAACAATTCCAACAACAGCACCAACAGGCCATTTAAAATAATTTTTAGGGTAATTTTTAGCTGAAAATATTTGGGCAGAGGAAGATAAATATGTTAGAGAGGATAATATTATTGTTGAAAGTATTTTCATTTGATGAAACTTATAAAAAAATGTATTGACTTACAAAAGTCGGAGTTAGTGACGAAAATATTATGCAAAGATTTGAAAACTTTGCTGATCTCTATTTCTGGATGGTTATATTGTTTTAACGTTGATAAAAGATAAAATGACCAAAGGCTGCGCTGCTTAGGCGTAAATACTTTTGTGAGGCACGAACAAAAGATTTGAGACGGGCGGCGAACTAAAGCTTCCTTATCATACATGGTTGAAAGCCCCAAATTTTCATTTGCTTTTCTCCCTCTTTCCCGTTAGGTTTGCACGCCACAGCAGCGGCAATTTTTACTATATGCCAAAGAACGAATCCATAAAATCAGTGTTAATAATAGGTAGCGGACCAATTGTAATTGGCCAGGCCTGCGAGTTTGATTATAGCGGCACACAAGCGGCACGCAGCCTGCGGGAAGAAGGTGTAAAAGTAATTTTGATAAACAGTAATCCTGCAACAATAATGACGGACCCAATGATGGCAGACAGGGTTTATTTGTTGCCACTAACTGTTGAAAGTATTGAACAGATTTTAGAGGAAAATACCATTGATGCTGTTCTGCCAACCATGGGCGGACAAACGGCGCTTAACCTTTGCAAAGAAGCCGATGAACTGGGCATTTGGGAAAAATACAATGTTCAGCTAATTGGTGTAGATATTAACGCCATTGACAAAGCGGAAGACAGAGAAAAATTTAGGCAGTGGATGATAGAAATGAAAATTCCGGTTTGCCAGGCACATATTGCCAATTCATTTTTAGAAGGAAAAGAATTTGCGCAGGAAATTGGTTACCCGTTGGTACTTCGCCCATCTTTTACACTTGGAGGCAGTGGTGGCAGCATTGTTTTTAAGAAAGATGAGTTAGATGAAGCGCTTAATTATGCATTAACTGCAAGCCCTATACATGAAGTGCTGGTGGAAAAAGCAATTATTGGCTGGAAAGAATTTGAGCTGGAAATACTTAGAGACAATGCAGACAATGTTGTTATTATTTGTGCGGTCGAAAATTTTGACCCAATGGGTGTGCATACGGGTGACAGTATAACCGTTGCACCGGCAATGACGCTGAGTGATACAGCATACCAGCTGATGCGCAATACCGCTCTAAGAATAATGCGTGACCTCGGAAATTTTGCCGGGGGTTGCAATGTGCAGTTTGCCCTTAACCCACATACAGAAGAAATTATTGTGGTAGAAATAAATCCCCGTGTGAGCCGAAGTTCAGCACTGGCAAGCAAAGCCACAGGTTACCCTATTGCAAAAATAGCGGCTAAACTTGCCATTGGTTATAATTTGGATGAACTTAAAAACCAGATCACACAATCTACTTCAGCTTATTTTGAACCTGCGTTGGATTATGTAATTGTAAAAATACCCCGCTGGAATTTTGATAAATTTAAAGGTGCCAATGACACACTCGGTTTTCAAATGAAAAGTGTGGGCGAAGTAATGGCCATTGGCAGAAGTTTTGCCGAAGCCGTACAAAAAGCCTGTGTTAGTTTAGAAAATGAAGCAGTTGGTTTGGGATATTACGGCAAAAGTGTAATGCACAGCGAAGAATTAATTGAGTATATAAAAATACCAAAGTGGGACAGAATATTTAGAATAAAAGATGCGCTGATGGCGGGTGTTAGCGTAAAGCGAATTTGCGAATGCACATTAATTGACCGTTGGTTTATTTATCAGATTCAAAAAATTTGCGACTGCGAAAAAGTGATTGCTAAATACAATTTTGCATCGTTGCCCGAAGATTTATTAAGGGAGGCGAAAATGCTTGGGTTTAGTGATGAGCAAATGGTGCGGATAATGCAGGATGGCGATGCTGATGATTTGTATGAACGCAGAAAAGCACTCGGCATTACCCGTGTGTTTAAAATGGTAGATACCTGCAGTGCTGAGTTTGAGGCAAAGACGCCTTATTTTTATAGCACGTTTGAAAATAAATCCTCGGGATTACCTTCAAATGAATCTGTTTCATCTTCAAAGAAAAAAATTATTGTACTAGGCAGCGGACCAAACCGCATAGGCCAGGGTATTGAATTTGATTATTGCTGTGTGCATGGTTTGCTTGCCATAAAAGAAGCCGGCATGGAAGCGATAATGGTAAACTGTAATCCTGAAACTGTTTCCACTGATTTTGATATGGCCGATAAACTTTATTTTGAACCGGTTTACTGGGAACACATCTGGGAAATTATTGAGCATGAAAAACCTGAAGGGGTTATAGTGCAGTTGGGCGGACAAACCGCATTAAAACTTGCAAAAAAACTGACTGAAAAAGGAGTAAAAATAATTGGTACTTCTTTCGATAGTATGGATATTGCCGAAGATCGTGGCCGTTTTAGCGATATTTTAAAAGAACTGGAGATACCTTACCCAAATTATGGAACTGCATACGATACTGATCAGGCAATTGAAGTAGCAAAAGAAGTTGGTTACCCGGTATTACTTCGCCCAAGTTATGTTTTAGGCGGGCAGAGAATGAGAATAGTACTTAATGATGATGAACTGGAAAAAGGTGTGTTGAGTTTACTTAAACATTTGCCCGGTAATAAAATATTGATAGATCATTTTCTTGATCGTTGCCAAGAGGCGGAAATAGATGCAATTTTTGACGGCGAAGATTTTCATGTAATGGGATTGATGGAGCATATTGAACCTGCAGGTATTCATAGCGGAGACAGCAATGCAGTATTGCCGCAGTTTAACCTTACGCCTTTGGTGGTGCATGCAATGGAAGAGTATGCAGAAAAAATTGCAAGAACATTAAATATTAAAGGGCTCATCAATATACAGTTTGCTATAAAAGACGGAAATGTTTTTGTTATTGAAGCCAACCCGAGAGCCAGCCGCACTACACCCTTTATTGCAAAAGCTTATGGCATCCCTTACCTGAATATTGCAACAAAAGTTATGCTTGGCGTGGCCAAACTAAAAGATTTTACATTCGAAAAAAATTTAAAAGGTTTTGCTATAAAAGAACCTATTTTTAGTTTTAATAAATTCCCCGGTGTAAATAAAGAGTTAGGTCCTGAAATGAAAAGTACGGGTGAAGCGATACGCTTTATTAAGGACTTGCGTGATCCATATTTTAGGCAATTATACAAGGAAAGAAGTATGCATTTAAGTAAATAATTTAATTTTTGCAACTAGCGGAACTTTAATAATTCGTTATATAATAGAAAATTTATGACTACAATCATGCAGCCTTTTAACTCAAAAAAGAGAATAATCTTATATATTTTTTAGTTTTAAATGAATCATTCTTCCAACCGCTATTTTATTATAAACAAACCATACAATATGGTTTCGCAGTTTGTAAGCAGCCATAAAGTAATGTTGTTGGGCGACATGGACTTTAACTTTCCAGAAGGCACACATGCAATTGGAAGACTTGACAGCACTTCGGAAGGACTTTTAATTTTAACCACCGACAAAACAGTAACAAGGAAATTATTTTTGGCTGAGAAGGCACACACCCGTTCGTACTTGGTAATGGTGCAACATAAAATGACTGAAGAAACATTTATGCATTTGAAAGAAGGGGTGCTAATCCCTATAAATGAAAAAGAAACTTATCTGGCAAAGCCGTACGCTGTTAAAATCATAAAAAACCCTACTGCGTTATATAATTATGCAACAGACCCAAGAGAAATTTATCCGCATACCTGGTTATTAATAACACTTACAGAAGGTAAATTCAGGCAGGTACGTAAAATGGTTTTAGCCCTCAGACACCGCTGCTTAAGACTTGTAAGACTTAGCATAAGCAATATTCTTTTAGATAATCTTGCTCCAGGCAAAGTAAAGGAATTGAAAGAGGCTGCATTTTATGCGCTCTTATAGCACAGTAAAAAAGTTCCTTTCAATTAGTAATACTCAATCACTCTTTGTACATTCCATAATCAAAATGTATAAATGTCTGCAAAGTATGAAATCCCCTTATGGAAAAAAGCTCCTTTCATAAGAATTTTACTGCCATTTTTAACCGGTATAATAATCCGATATTATTTTGAACCCCCTTATTATCTCATTCTTCCATTTGGAGGAATCACTGCCTTTATATATTTTATTTTTTCTATTATTCCATTAGCTTACCGGTATTCGTTTAAATGGGTACAAGGAGTTTCAATTTCATTGATCATCTTTTTTGCAGGGATGTTGACCGTTTTGCAAAAAGATGTAAGAAATGACTCTAACTGGTTTGGTCATTTATACAATGACAGCAGCTCTTTAATCATAAAAGTTAATGAACCACTTATTGAAAAAGAAAAATCTTTTAAAGCTGAAGGAAGAGTGGAAAAAATTATTAAAAACGGTACAGGCAAAAACGTAACCGGTAAAATACTCCTTTATTTTTCCAAAGAGGATTTAATGCAGCTTCCAAAATATGGAGATAAAATATTGATATCAGGAGGGCTTCAGTTAATTAAAAATGCAGGTAACCCCGGCGGATTTAATTACAGCAGGTACATGGCTTTTCAGCAAACATTTTATCAGGTATTTTTAAAACAAAACAAATTCGTTTTGTTGAACTTACATAATGAAAATGCATTGTATTCATTTATTTATAATGCAAGAAGAAAAGTAATTAATATTTTACAGGAATTTGTAAAAGGTAACAAAAAAGTTACCGGTATAGCTGAAGCTTTACTTATTGGATATAAGGAGGATTTAGATAAAGATGTTGTGCAGGCTTACAGTAATACCGGTGTAGTTCACATTATTGCCATATCAGGCATGCACCTGGGCTTAATTTATGCTGTGCTCCTCTGGATTTTTTTAAGGTTACCATTAATTAAAAAAAGTACTGCAATAAGAGTTGTTACAATTCTCACCTGCCTGTGGTTGTTTAGTTTGATAACCGGCGGCTCAGCATCTGTTTTAAGAAGTGCAGTAATGTTTACTTGTATACTGATCGGCAAAGAATTTTTTAAACAGTCATCTATTTATAACTCGATTGCTGCATCTGCTTTTTTGTTACTTTGCTATGATCCTTTTTTATTGTGGGATGTAGGCTTTCAACTCAGTTATTGCGCAGTGGTAGGAATAGTTTGGCTGCAAAAACCGATACAAAATTTATTTTACTCTAAGCATAAACCATTACAATATTTATGGCAGATGTGTTCTGTTACAATTGCTGCGCAGGTACTTACTTTACCAATTTGCATTTATTATTTCCATCAAATACCTACGTTTTTTTTACTTACCAATTTAATTTGTGTACCGCTATCTACTGTAATACTCTTTGCCGAAATATTATTAATATTCCTTTCCTCAATTTCTGTTATTGGATCTTTATTGGGGAAATTTATTTACGTACTAACCTGGTTCATGAATTTTATTATTGATAAATGCAACAACCTTCCATTATCATTAATAGATAGAATTTATGCAACACCAACTACAACTGCTGTCTTATATTTATTTGTATTTGCAGCTGTTGCAGGCTTGTTGCAGTTTAACAAAAAACTAATTATGATTTCACTTTTATTCTTTTCATTCTTTATTGGAATTTGGTCTTATGGAAAAATCAATTTAATTCAGCAGAAAAAAATTATCATTTACAATGTAAGCCGGCATACAGCAATTGATTTTGTTGCTGCGGATAAATATTTCTTTTTAGGCGATGAAGAATTTAAAACAGATGGTGCATTGCAAAATTTTAATTTAAAACCTGCAAGGATTTCTCTTCAGGTAAATCAAAACAGGGATACTTTAAAATCTATACAGCACAGCAAAATCTTATGGCAGTTTTATAGCAAAAAAATAATGATAATTGATACAACTTTATCTTTTGCTTCAATACAAAATAAAATTAAGGTAGATGTGTTGCTTATTACAAAAAACGCCAATGTTGATATCTCCGATATCACATCATTTGTAATGCCTCGCTGTATTGTGTTTGATGCTTCTAACAGTTTGTGGAAAATTGCACAATGGAAAAAGCAGTGTTCATTCTTACATTTGTCCTACTTTACTACTGCCGAACAGGGTGCATTTGTATTAGATGTAAAGTAAACCTGCTAAAGTAATTTGAAGGAAGACCAAACCAACTATTTTATTAAAGAGTTACGCCCGTAGTTAAAATTTATTTACAATGAAAAAAATACAATCAGCACTAATTTCGGTTTTTTATAAAGATGGCCTTGAAGAAATTGTGCAGTTGCTTGATAAACTTAATATAACTATTTACAGCACCGGCGGCACACAGGAATTCATAGAAAAGCTTGGCGTAAAATGTATACCGGTTGAGTCTTTGACTTCTTATCCGGCTATATTGGGCGGTCGTGTAAAAACACTTCACCCTTCCGTTTTTGGTGGTATACTGGCAAAGAGAAAAGATGAAGTTCACATGGCTGAAATGAAAGAACACCATATTCCTGAAATTGACTTGGTTATTGTAGATCTGTATCCTTTTGAAGAAACAGTGGCCAACACAACAGACGAAAACCTCATAATAGAAAAGATTGATATTGGAGGACCAAGTATGATTAGGGCCGCAGCAAAAAACCATGCAGATGTAGTCATAGTTGCAGCGAAAAAAGACTATTCTCTACTCGAAAATCTGTTAGTAACTCAGCAGGGAGAATTTTCTATTGAACAACGAAGAACTTTTGCTGTAAAAGCTTTTGATGTTTGTACACATTATGATAATGCCATCTCATCATACTTCAATAACTTAAATGTTGCAACACCTTTTAATAAAAAAATGCAGCCTTTGCGTTATGGTGAAAATCCTCACCAAC